>JAJYIO010000074.1 GCA_021790035.1 bacterium
GGGGACCTCTTCGCCGCAGACGAGCCCATCTCCGCTCGGCGGAACCTGCGCCTGGATCTCGGCCTTGGTAAGCGTCGGCAGCTCGGCCCAGCGAGACAAGAACCCGGCCGTGTCGGCCAGGTCGAGTGCGCCGCCGGACCCCAGGTCGGGCAGGCGATCGCGATAGAAGCCCGACAGATGCCGCGCCCGTCGGTAAACCTCCTTGAGCCGGGCGACGTCGGCATCGCGCAGGGCCCGGAGGGAGAGGTACTCGACGGGATCCCGGCGCAAGGCCAGCTCGGGCGTGTCCAGGTTGACCCACTTGACCAGGCGCTGCAGCGCCTGGGTTCCGTCGTGGGGCTCGCCGGGGTAGCCGCCGCTCGATGCGCCCATCTCGACGATCCGGGTCGCGCCGGCCGCGCACAGGAAATCGGCGAGCTCGAGGAGGCGATCGGTCGGCGCCGCCAGGCCGATGGTCTGCAGGGAAGCCCGGTAGGGGGCCAGGTGCCGGGCGCAATCCGCCAGGTCTGCAACCGCCTTGACGTACACCGTCCGGAACAACGGCGAGAGCTTGAACGCCGGGTCCTTCTCGACGATGAGCGTCCAGTCGAGGGTCCCGCGGGGCAGGCGCATCGTGGCTCGTCCCAGCGCCACGTCGATCTTGGCCAGCTCGCGGGTCTTGGTGATCTCGGCGGCCTCCTGGAGACCCAGCTCGCCGACGGGGATCTTCTCGGCGAACGCAGCAAGCTCGGCTTCCAGCCGACGGGAGAACTCGTCCACCTGGTCCTCGCCCTCGACGTAGATCACCTGGGCGGACGAGCAGGCGTTTTGATCCCACATCGAGACGTCCGCCGCCGCAGCCCTGGCAGCCTCGGCCAGATCGACCCCGCGGGCCACGATTCCCGCCGATACCTTGGGGCCCCATTCGATCAGTTGCGCCTGCAGGCCCAGGCCATCTCGGTACTCCCGGACCGCGGTCTCGCCGCCCCATACCACGATGGCGTCGGCATGGCGCTTGAAGAGCTCGTGGTGCGCGACGGCCCGTCCCGACCAGACCAGGACCGAAACGCAGCTCGAGATCGTCCCGGCGTCATCGGTCTCCCGGAGGGACTCCGCGAAGAGCAACGAGAAGGCCGGAGCGCGGCTCGCGGCCTTGAGGATGTTCACGTTCTTCGTCAAGAGGCCTTCTACCAGCGACAGGGCGCCGATCGAGCCCACGTTGCCGGCCGCCACGTGGAGAATCACCCCCCGCGACAGCGCCCGCACGAGCGGACCGCGGCCGCTTCGCGCACCCGGCTCGTCAAGCGAGCGCGGATCTCGGGGCTGGATCGGGCCCTGTCGAACCCAGCCGTCCAGGACCTCGGCCGTACCGAGCTCGGCTGCGATCTTGGCCCGAGAGAAGGCCCGCGACAGCGCCATCGCGAAGCCATCCAAATCGCGCCGGACCATGGCGGCCGAGAATCCGGTCTGCTCGGGCAGCATCTCTTGCGCCTGGCGCCGGAAGCGATCCGAGGGATCCGCCCAGCGCCGCGAGACCCGGTCGAGCAGTTCGACGACTTCTGCCACCGGCACCGCGCGCATCTGCGGCACCTTCTGACTCGCTACGGCAAGGATCTCACGGACCTCCGGGTCCGCGAGTTCGCCGTCGCGAAACTCGCCAAAAACATACTGCCGGTTCATCTCAAGCTCTTTCGTCGTCAGCCCTGCCGCGGCAAAGATGCAAGGACTTCTCTCGTTGCCACCGGACGGCCCTCACCGGATGCGGACCGCGGCGCGATCGTCGCCGAGGAGCGATTCGACGGCCGCGATGGCACAACCCTTGTTCTTCTGGGTTCCCGCCCGGCCGACGATGGAGAGCCAGGCGGCCTGGCGCCCGCACGGGCAGCCATGACCCACCTCGGCCAGATCGCCGGTGAGGAGGGCATGGGCCGGCATCGAGCGGATGTAGGGGGTCATCAGCTCCAGGAATCCGACCTCGCCATCCGGCAAGGGGGCGAGCGTCCGGACATCGCGTACGATCGCCCTGGCGTAAGCGGCCACGTGAAAACGGTGGTGCTCGCACTCGATGTACGGGACCGAGTGCTCGACCAGACCGTAGCCATCCCGGATGTTGGCGACGGGGATCCCGAAGGCATCGAGGACCTCGGCCCGAAGCTGGGCCTTGTCGATGGCCTCGTGCTCCGACTTCTTCCAGCCGCCGCCGGTGTGCACGAAGCTGCGCGACCCCAGCGCCAGTGGCCTGGCCCCGAGGCTCTGGTGATAGCGGACCATCTTGTGCAGGAAAGCCGGAAAGCCGAAGATCCGAACCGGATAGCCTTCGGCCGCGAAGGTCAGCAGCCGCTCGTAAGCCTCCTCGACCCGGAACGTGAACTCGCCCCGATCAAAATCCCAGCGCAGCGCATGGTAGACCGAACGCTTGCGGGTGAAGCTCGTGAGATTGTCGTCGGTGTAGGCCGTCCCGACGTTGCGCGCCTCTTCGGGATCGTACGCGAAGAGCAGGTAGTTGACGTCTTCCTCCCGGTTCACCAGGCCCATCGCGTCGAAGACGCGCTCGACCATCGAGAGGGCGCGATCGAGCGAGATCTGGTCGAAGAAGATGCGGCTCTTCTGCCCGCTCGTCCCGCTGCTCGTCAGCGTCAAGGCGACATCCTCGGGCGGCACGGACAGCAGCTCGTGAAACTTGAAGGCGTTGACGAACACCCACGGAATCTCGGCCAGGGCAGCCGGCGCCGCCGGATCGAAGCTGGCCAGCTCGCACAGCCCCCGATAAACGGCGCTCTGCTCGTGGTGCCAGCGCGTCGCCTCCCGCATCGCCTCGCCGAAAAGCGCCTCGGCCTCGGCCGACACGTCGAAGGCGTCCGCCAGGGCGAGAAGGCGATCCGTCGCGGAGCGTTCGAGCATGGCTAGAACGTACCCCGGAGCGGCCCGCTCTGACCACCCGGGCGCTACCGGAGCGAGCGGTCCTCCACCTTGATCTGCTTGCCCGTGAGCTGGGAGCGCGGGAGGTCGCCCGGCGCGACGGCCTCGACGACGATCGGGGCGATCTGGCCATTGCCGGTCATCCGGCCCAGATCGGGCTTGGCCTCGAGAATCCGGGCGATGAGCTGTTCGATCGGCATCGGGTCGTCCGGCGCTGGCGTCCGGGGCGGTCCGGAACCGACCGGGCGCGGCTCGAACCGGATTCGCAGCAGATCCTTGCCGTCGACGCGCTCCTTGACCAGCTGCACGGCGGCGGCCGCTGGCCCCAGAGAACGCGCGATCTCGTCGTGAGCCACGTTGGCGTAGCCGATGCGGAGCGTGTCTCCGCCGCGTCCGAGGAGCTCGAACCGTGGCTCGGGGCGACCACAGGGGCACGGCCCCGGAATCCAGCGGGCGCGATCGCCGATGTCGTAACGGATGACGGGCATCAAAAGCCTGTCCAGGCACGTCACGAGGACCTGTCCGACCTCGCCATCGCCGACCGGCTCCAGGGTCTCGGGATCGACGATGTCGAGCCGGGCGTGATCGGCGAGGACATGGTGCGTGGCTCCCGAGCAGGCAAGACACTGGAAGCCCATCAGGCCGGTGTCGACGGCCCCGTAGCCGCCCGAGGCGATGTGGCCAATCCCGAAGTCCTCGGTCAGGATGCGACGATCCTCGTCGTGCAGGTGCTCGCCGGCGAAGAACACCTTCTGGACCTTGCCCGGCCCGATCGCACGCACGATCCTCACCAGATGCGACGGGAAGCCCATCACGGCGGTCAGTCCGAACAGGTCCCACTGGCTCGCGACCAGCTCCGGCGGTGCGCTCATGGTGTATGGCAGGTTGACGACGCCGATCTCCTCGAGGCACCGGTTGACGAAGACGAAGCTCGCGTAAAGGCTGCCGGCGGTGAACACGTTGGCCACCCGATCCCCGGGATCGAGGCCCGCGGCCCGATAAGCCGTGACAAAGCCCGAGACCATGGCCTGGAACTCCGCCGAGGCGAAGACCGAAAACTTGGGTTCGCCGGTCGTTCCGCCCGTCCGGAAGACATAGGCGGCCTCGAGCGGCCCTGTCAGCATGGCGTCGCTGCGAGGCGGGGCATTCTCCAGGAGATCGTCCTTGGCCAGCGGGCGCAATCGGCCCAGGACGTCGTCTCGGGCGCGATCGTCGAGATCGGGCGTATAACCCGCTGCCGCCAGTCGCGTCCGCCAGAAGGGCGCGTTCCAGGCGCGCTCGAGAACTCGTTTGAGGGGCAGTGAGCTCATCGGAAACTCCCCTTCGGGGCAGGGACTTGCAGGGGGCCTTGCCCCCCGCAAACTACCCCCCGCTGCGGGCAAGCTGCTGCGTAGCAACGCTCAGCGGGTGGCGCTTCATTGAACGCTGTCGACGCAGACGGTGGGCAACTCATTCAGTCTTCGTCGTTGCCGCCGGTTCCGCTCATCTGCACGACCAGATTGCGAAACTCGGTATTGAGCAGGTAGACGTCGAGGAACTTGCGGTCGCGTGGCGTCATCTGCACGTTGGAGAAGTTGAGCGGAGCCATCGTCTTGGCCAGGACAAGGTAGTCCAGGCGTCGGCCATCTGGCTGTAGCTCGAACGAGGGGAAGTAGGCGCAAGGCAGGTAGCCGGCCGTCAGGGCGGCGCGCTGGTGCTTGGGCGAGTAGGCGTCGACCAGGATCTCGAGATACTCGATGCCCAGCGTGCAGGCCGTGTCGAACACGACCTCCAGCACGTGCTCGAGGTGGGCGACCGACTCGCGATCGATCTTGAGGCCGACCACGACGCCGTGGCCATCCTTGCCCTCGCGGTTCAAGAAGGCCTGCACGGAGCCGCTCTCCGTCGAGAACATCAAGTTGGGACGGTGGAACGGGAAGAAGTACCAGGCGAGTTCCCCGGCAGCGCGCAACCGCTCGTACTCCTTGCGGGCCTCGTCGCCCCTGGTCACGTAGAGCTTGAGGCGATCCGGAACGGCCTCGATCTGTGCGGACTCGAGTTCGAACGTGCCGCGGACGATATCGTAGAATCCGCTGACCTCCGGGATCAAGACCGGCATCCGGGAGCGCTTCGTCCAGGCATCCGGGTGGAAGATCGCCATCAGGCCATGGGTCTCGTAGTCTATGAGCCGGTGGACGTTCGGGAAGATCCCCAGGCTGACGAATCCCAGCTTGCGCAGCAGACGGCTCGGCGCCACGCTCTGCGTGCGCGTCGTCGCGTAGATGACGTCCACCGAGTGATCCACGTGAAGGAGGTGGTCGATGCCCGCCTTGAGCGTCTCGAACATGAGCTCGCCGCGCCGACATTCCGGGTCCACCGCCGCAGCGAAGACCTTTCCGCACCGGATCGCGCCGTCCACCGAGAAGATCACCGAGCCCACGATCCGGCCGTCGATCTCGTCCACCAGCCACAGCGTGGCGGGGTCGGCGAGCGCCGCCAGCCGCTCCTCGCGCAAGTTTACGACGGGCAGGGTGTACGTTCCCTCGTACACCGTCTGGTACAGCAGGAAGATGCCCTCGGCATCTTCGGGGGTGGCCCGGCGCATCAGCGCCTGGCGTCCGTCCGGCAGGATCAGGGTCTGGGCATTCATCACGTAGAGCGTACCTCGAAGAACCCGAGATTCGCCAGAAACCCGGGCCGGGCGGGCCGGTCTCACGCCGGCAGCGGGGTCGTTCCAGGCCGCGTAGACTGTCGACCTGGCCCTCTCGTCCCCCCGGCAAGCCCGCGGGCCTGGTACCCTCGAGTCATGAAGAGCGTCTGCGTGTTCTGCGGGTCGAGCCCCGGGGGAGATCCCCGATATGCCGAGGCGGCCCGGGAACTGGGGCACTACCTGGCCGAACGCGATATCCAGCTGGTGTACGGGGGCGGCCGGGTCGGACTCATGGGGATTCTCGCCGACGCGGTGCTGACGGGGGGCGGGCGTGCCCTGGGGGTCATCCCGCGCTCCCTCTGGGATCGCGAGATCGGCCACACGGGACTGACCGATCTGCGCGTCGTCGAGACGATGCACGAGCGCAAGGCCCTCATGGCGGCCAACGCCGATGCCTTCATCGCCCTGCCAGGCGGCATCGGCACTCTCGAGGAGTTCTTCGAGGTCTGGACCTGGGGCTTGCTGGGCCTCCACGAGAAGCCGTACGGCCTGTACGACGTCGCGGGCTACTACCGGCCACTGGCCAGCGTGATCGACCACATGATCGATCAGGGCTTCCTGCAGGAGCGCTTCCGCGAGATGGTCGTCGTCGCCGATTCCCTCGAGCCGCTGTTCTCGGGTCTGGCGGCCTTCACGCCGCCGGAGGTCCAGAAATGGGTCGATCTGCGGCAAACCTGACCGCATCGGTCCAGATTCATGCTTCGGAAGGTCCTTCCCGTGCACCGATCGCCGGGCCGGTCGTCGGATCCGAAGGTCGATGGCCTGGATCACCCGCGTGGGCCCGGCTCCTGCGGGGCTCCGGCGCATACCTTGTGCGTGCCCCAATTCCGGTCGACAGCCTGTCCTCGGACATGCTAGACTCGGGCCCTGTGCCGAGGTAGCTCAACGGTAGAGCAGCTGATTCGTAATCAGCAGGTTGTGGGTTCAAATCCCATCCTCGGCTCTCTTGACCCTGCGGCCTTGACACGGCGCCGTGCATCGCACGACACTCGAGCATGATCCTGCCCCCGATCGTTCTCGCCATGGGCGTTCATGTGCCGCGTGGCGGTCTTGATTGTCGCAAAGCCAAGAGCCCCGTGGAACGACAGATCTGCGGCGACGCCAGGCTCTATCGCCTGGACGAGATCCTGAACCGCCGTTATCGCGCGGCGCTGAAGCACGTTCCCGACCAGGCGGCCCTGCGGGCCGTCCAGAACGGGTGGCTGGACGACGATCGCGATTCATGCGGCACCGCCGCCTGTCTGGAAGCGGCCTACCGACAAAGGATCGAGGAGCTGCGCTTCGAAGGCCGCCACGCGGGACTGGCGAGAAGCGTCGATGGGATCTACACGCATCCGGTCGGAGCTTGCATCGATGAGATCGACGTCACGCGGACCGCGTCGAACCGGGTTCGCTTCCTCTTCAACGGTTGCTGGAGTCCGGCGCCGGGTCAGGCCCCTAACTTGGGGGAGCTGGAGGGAACGGCGGCCTTCGAGGGCCGGGAGGCTCGGTTCGTGGACGCGTCGAACGATCTCGGCCCGGGCCCGTGCAGGATCTCGATCCGGTTCCTTGCAGGTGGCCTGGCCGTCCATCAAGAAGGGCTATGCGGGTTCGGCATGAACGTCTGGGCCGGCGGGCGCTTCGTCAAGCATCGGGAAACAAGGCGATAGCTCCGGCCCGTCGAGCCAGAGCTATCGCCCATCTTTTCGCGTCAGGGGACCGGGATCGCCTCGACGGTCCCGTCGCCGGTCGGCGCCTACAGCAAGTTGACCAGACCCGAGTTCATGTTGCTGGTCTGAGCCAGCATCGCGATCCCCGAGCTGGACTGGATCTGGCTCTGGACCAGCGCCGAGGCGGCACTGGCCATGTCGGTGTCGCTGATGGCCGACTTGGATGCCAGGTTGTTGGTCATCGCCGCCTGCTGGACATTGACCGTCGCCGAGAGGCCATTGATGTTGGCGCCGATGGTGGCCCTCTGCGAACTCACCTGGTTGATGGCCGCATCGATGGCCGTCAGGGTCGTGGCGGAATTGCCCGTCATTCCGCTGACGCCGAGGCTGGCGGAGCTGGCATTGGGCAGGCTGACCGTGGTCGTCTGACCGGGGTTGGCGCCGGTCTGCAGGCTGACGTTGTTGGCCGTGCCATCGAGCAGGTTCTGGGTGTTGTACTGCGTGTTCCCGGAGATCTGATCGATCTGCTGATTGATCTGCTGGAGCTGGTCATTGATCGCCTGCTGGTCCGATGCGGTCAGAGTGCCATTGAGCGATTGCACCTGGAGCTGGCGCGCCTGCTGTAACAGATCTTGCGTCTGGCCCAGGCCGCCATCTGCCGTCTGCAGCATGCTGATCCCGTCCTGGGAGTTCTGGATGGCCTGGTTATCGCCCGTGGCCTGGCCAAGCAGCTGCATGGCCACCGCGAGGCCGGCGGGGTTGTCGGCCGCGGAGTTGATGCTAGATCCGGACGCAAGCTCGAGGGTGGCCTTGGCCTGCCGACTTTCCCACGCCCAGAGCGAGTCCTCGACCCGCTGGGACTGGGGACCCGTGTTGATGCTGAGCATGTGAAAGCCCTCCTTGGAGATCGGGCAAACCGTTGCCCTGGCTCATCCTTAGCCGGAACGGTCATAATGGCCGGTCGCTTGCCAGGTTGCGTGACCCTGGCCCCCTTACGCGTGGATCCCTGGATGGGCGCGGATGCATCTTGCCCGAGCCCGCCCGGAGATTCCCTGGCATTATTCCACGGATGCTCGATCGCTCAAACCTGGACGGCTATCAATTTCACCAGGCGTTCACATTCAGCGGGCGCCGGCATAGCCTGGAAGGCCGGCCGCAAGGGAGCGTCAGCCAGGCCCCGGGCCGAGAAATCCATGCCAGGAGAGGGGATTCCAGTTGCCGGTTCGCTGTGCCATCCAGTACCACACGACCGCCAGCATGATCGCCAGTACGATCCAGGCCATCCGCTGCTGACGCGGCACGTTACGAGTCTTCTGCTCGTCGAACATCTCGGCGTACCTGCGCAGGCGGGGGTGACTGTGGAAGAGCTTGTCGAGGTCGTCGTCCTTGGGCATCTGGAACCCCGCTACAGGAAAGGCATCGCGGCGCCATCCCGCATCGACCGCAGCCGGCGACGGCAAGACCCCCCGCTCACAAGAAACTCTTCTCTCCGGCTGCGCCGGCGGTGACTTGCAGGGGGCCTTGCCCCCCGCAAACTACCCCCCGCTGCGGGCAAGCTGTTGCGTAGCCCTGCTCGGCAGGTGGCGTTTCGTTCGAGGGTGTCGGCGCAGACGGTGGGCAACTCATTAGAAACTCTCTGCTCC
>JAJYIO010000075.1 GCA_021790035.1 bacterium
CGCATCCCGAGCTTGTGGGTCTTGCGATCGACGATGAGGCCCGGGGTACCCTTCTCGATCAGGAAGGCGGTGACGCCCCGGGCGCCCGTCGTATCTGGATCCGTGCGGGCGAAGAGCAGGAAGAGATCGCCGCTCTTGGCATTGGTGATCCACTGCTTGGTCCCGTTGAGCACATAAGCATCGCCATCGCGGTCGGCCCGGGTGCGCAGCGCCGCGGCATCCGATCCACAGTGCGGCTCGGTCAGGGCGAAGCAGCCCAGCCACTGGCCGCTGGCGAGCTTTGGCAGGTACCGGGACTTCTGCTCTGGCGTGCCCCAGGCGGCGATGGAGGAGGCATGGGCCGAGAGGTGGACCGAGTAGGCCGTGGCCAGGCCCGCATCGTGCCTGGCCAGCTCCTCGATCGCCAGGATGTAGTCGACGAACGATCCCCCGCCGCCGCCGTACTGCTCGGGCAGCGGAATGCCGAGCAGGCCGAGCTCGCCCATCTTGCGAAACACGTCGAGCGGGAAGTGCTCGTCGTGGTCCCATTCCGCGGTATGCGGATCGATCTCGCGGCTGCAAAAGTCGCGGACCATGTCCACGAGCTCATGCTGATCGGGGGTCAACTCGAAGTCCAAGGCGATCGTTCCTCTGGTTGCGACCGACGAGCGGTGCCGGCACGTGGCCGGCACGCTCCCCGGGTGAGTCCTACCGGGCGACGGCAGGAGCCTTCTCGGCGGCGTAGTCGTAGAAGCCGCGGCCCGACTTCTTGCCCAGGAGCCCGGCCTGCACCATCTTGCGGAGCAGGGGCGAGGGCCGGTACTTGTCCTCGCCGAGATCCCGGTGGAGGATCTCCATGATGTAGAGGCAGGTGTCCAGCCCGATGAAATCGGCCAGAGTGAGCGGACCCATCGGGTGGTTCATGCCGAGCTTCATCACGGTGTCGATGTCGTCGCGATTGGCGATCCCCTCCTGCAAGCAGACCACCGCCTCGTTGATCATGGGCATCAAGATGCGATTGGAAATGAAACCAGGCGCATCGTTGACCGTGACCGGGGTCTTGCCCAAGGCCCGGGCAGTGTCCATCACCGTCTGGTGCACGTCATCGCGGGTCAAGAGACCGCGGATGACCTCGACCAGCTGCATGAGCGGGACGGGATTCATGAAGTGCATCCCGATGAAGCGCTCGGGGTGGCTCACGACGCCCGCCAGCTGGGTGATGGGCACGCTGCTGGTGTTGGTGGCGAAGATGGCCTCGGGCTTGCAGATCTCGTCGATCTGGCGCCAGGTCTGCTGCTTGGACTCCAGCTTCTCCACGATCGCCTCGATGACGAGGTCGGCACTCGCGACCTGGGTGAGATCGGCTGTGAAAAGCAGTCGCCCCAGCGTGGCCTCGCGCTCGGCGGCGGTCAGCTTGCCCTTTTCAACGAACTTGTCGAGCGACCTGGTGGTACCGGCCCTGGCCCGGTCGAGCTGGGGCTGCACGACGTCGTAGACGACCGTCTGATAACCGGACTGCGCGAAGACCTGCGCGATCCCGGACCCCATCTGGCCAGCGCCGATGATGGCTACATTCTGAACTTGCATCTTGGACTCCTTGATGAGGGCGGCCGTGGGCCTGCCGGCTCCGGCTCATTCCCGGAGGCGAAGCCGGCACCACGGCCGGCCCAACCCGGCGACTGGGGCACTCCGTTCATCCGCCCGGAACCTCGAGGAATCGGCTGCGTCGCAGGCGATGCGCGGCCCCGGCGAACAACGAAGCGGAAAGGAGATTAACGGCGGAGGTTTTCGAGAATGACCGCATCGCCCTGGGCCGAGCCCGAGCAGATGCCCGCTGCGCCGTAACGGCCGCCCGTCCGCGCCAGCTCGAAGGCCAGCGTCGCGATGATGCGAGCGCCCGACGCCCCGATGGGATGGCCCATCGCGACGGCGCCGCCGTTGACGTTGGTGCGTTCGGCCAGGGCCGCGACCCGCGCGTCGGAGGCATCCGCAAGCTCGACCTTGCCCCCCGGGATCGACGAGCCGCCGCCGACGTGGGCTCCGACCAGGACCCGCTCCTTGGCGAGGATCCGCAGGCTGGTCAGGGTGACGGCCGCGAAGGCCTCGTTGATCTCGATCCGGTCGAGCTGATCGACGGTCAAGCTGGCGCGGGAGAGCGCCTCCTGGATCGCCATGGCGGGGACGATGTGCAGGTAGGGGGGATCCTGCGCCACCATCCCGTAGCTGACGACGGCGGCGATCGGCTCGAGGCCGAGCTGCTCGGCCTTGCGCTCGCTCATGAGCACGACCGCGCCCGCCCCGTCGTTGATGCCAGGGGCGTTGCCCGCGGTGATGAGGCCGTCGGCGCCAAAGACCGGCTTGAGCTTGGCCAGGGTCTCGAGGGTGGTCTCCGGGCGAATGCTCTCGTCACGCTTGACGACCAGAGGATCCTTCTTGCCCTGCGGGATCGTGGCCGGCAGCACTTCCTGGTCGAACTTTCCGGCCTCCCAGGCCGCGTGGGCCAGCTTGTGGCTGCGGGCCGACCACTCGTCCATCTCCTCGCGGGTGATGCCATACTCGCGGGACACCGTCGTGCCGTGGACGCCCATGTGGACATCGTGGAAGGCGCACCAGAGGCCGTCGTGGATCATCCCGTCGACCAGCTCGCCGTTGCCCATGCGGTACCCCTGCCTGGCCTTGGGCAGGTAGTACGGGGTGTTGGTCATGCTCTCCATGCCGCCCGCGACGAAGATCTCGCCGTCGCCCAGGCGAGCGAACTGGTCGGCCAGCGTGATCGCCCGCATGCCCGAGCCGCAGACCTTGTTGATGGTCAGGCTATGGACGGTGACCGGCAGGCCCGCCTTGAGGGCCGCCTGCCGCGAAGGAACCTGCCCGGAGTTGGCCTGCAGAACCTGCCCCATGATCACGTTGTCCACCTGATCGGGCTCGATGCCGGCGCGGCGGATCGCCTCCTTGATCACCAGCGACCCCAGATCCACCGCGGACAGAGAAGACAGCCCGCCCCCGAGCTTGCCGAAGGGGGTGCGCACCGCGCTCACGATGACCGTGCGGCCATTATTTGTCGTCGACATCGTCGTCAAAAACCTCCTAAACGAGCCCTCTGCGCTGCGCCGCGCAACCGCGCCTCGGATGCCTCATCGAACCAGGCCAAACTGCGGTTCCAGGCCAGAACTGCGCTCTATCGAGCGTGCTCCAGTCTACCACCGGTGGCATGCAAGCGCCTCCGTAGCGCCCGCGGGCCGGCCGACCCGCGGACGGCTCCTTCCAAGCCGACTCTTGGCCATCTCGAAAGCCAAGCTACGCAGCAGCTTGCCCGCAGCCAAAGAGAGTTCGAGGGAACCAGCGGGTTCCCTCGAGTCACTGCCCGAGCTTGCGAGGGAGGATCCATGCTCACGCAAGCGCCGCCGGCCGACCCGCGGACGGCTCCTTCCAAGCCGACTCTTGGCCATCTCGAAAGCCAAGCTACGCAGCAGCTTGCCCGCAGCCGGAGAGCGTTCGAGGGAACCAGCGGGTTCCCTCGAGTCACTGCCCGAGCTTGCGAGGGAGGATCGAAAATGCGGGCAGGGGTCAGCGCCCTGCATCGTGCTCGGTGATCCATCTCCCCACGGCATCCAGCACCGCCGGCGCAACCGTTTCCTCGATCTCGCCGTACTCGCCCGGGAGACCGGTCCGGGCGGTTTGCAGCAGGTGATTGAGCCGGGGTAGGGACAGCACCGTCACGGAATGGTTGCCGTGCTCGGCGAGGACCGTCCGGATCTCGTCCAGGTTCGGCCTGGCGGCGACCTGGAGGTCCAACCCGCCATCCACGGCCAGCACCGGGCAGCGGACCTTGGCCAGGTACGTGCGCGGATCGGTGCGCACGAAGTACCGGTACCAGGGTGAAAGCAAGGCATCGATCGAGGCCTCGGCCTGCTCGCGCACGGTCGCGCTCATCGCCGGGCGGGACAGAATCGCCACCAGGCGCCTGCGCGCCTCGGCCTCGTCCTCGGGGCCCTTCACGATGTCGAGGATCTGCGTCTGCCTGACGACCGCATCCTTGACTTCCGCCGGGGTCTCTCCCGATGCCCGCGCCAGCATCTCCACCTGCTGCTCGATGATCTGGTCGCCGGGCAGGCCCGGGGATGCCAGAAGCACGGTGAAGGCGATCCGGGGGTCAAAGGCCGCGACCATGTCGGCTATGAGCCCGCCCTCGCTGTGGCCCAGAAGGCCGACTCGAGCCGGATCGATCTCGGGACGACTGCGGAGGTAGGCGACCCCGGCCCGGGCGTCGTCCGCGTTGGTCGCGCTCGTGATCTTCGTGGGATCCCCGCTCGAGGCCCCGGTTCCGCGATCGTCGACCCGCAGCACGGCGATCCCCCGGCGCGTCAGCGTGTCGGCCCATAGCTTGAACGGCTTGTGGCCGAACAAGGTGCAGTCGCGATCGTGGAGCCCGGAGCCCGGGATCAAGAGAACGGCCGGAAACGGACCCTTGCCCTCGGGCAGCGTCAGCGTGCCGGCGAGGGTGACGTCGCCGGAAGGATAGCGCACGTCCTCGACGCGATAGGGGTAAGGCGGGTGCGGCTCCTGGGGATGCCTGATCATCTGAGCCGGCCCGCGATCGAGGGTCAGGGCGGTCTGGAACGGACCCTGGCTCCAGGTGCCCTCGAGGCGGTTCTCGGCAGCCAGGTAACGTCCGGAGAAGCCGCCGTGGAGGCGACTCGAGGTGGCGACCACGTTGCCGTTCTCGACGTCGACGTGATCGAGGGGAATGCCCATTTGACCCTGGTCGGGCGAGTCCAGGGTGCCGGTCCAGGTGCCGTCGCTGTTGCGGGTCAGGTGCAATACCAGGTGGAGCTTGACGAAGGGCCCGGCCTGGATCACCCCTGTCCACGGGCCCTCGAGGTGCGGCGACGTGAGGCCGGGACTCGCTTCTGGAGGCTGTCCGGGGCTCGCCATCGCCATCGGTGCGGCGACCAGCGATGCGAGCAAAGCCACGAACACGGCCCGAAACGGCATCAGGAACTCCTTTGGGGCAGCTCGCGGACAGCGACCAGGAAGCCGGCCCGCAACGCCGGACGGCAGCCGGATCAGTACTGCGTGCCGCCGGTGATCGTTCCCGGGACGGCCGCCGTGCCGGTGTTCGAGGAACTCGGCAGCGTGCTCTGCTGACGCCAGTCGTAAGAGCGCTGCATGATGTAACCCTGCGAGCCGACGACCAGGCCATCGCCCTGCGGCAGCACGTCGATGCCGTTGAAGGTGGGGCTGAGATTGTACTTGAAGTAGGAGTTGTCGATGGTGTAGGTCGTCCCGTCGAAATCGAGGAAGTTGCCGTACACGGCGTTGATCGGCGACAGCGGGAGCCAGACCTGGGGATTGACCGTCTGACCGACGACCCAACCCTGGCCGCCACCCAGCATCGAGATGCCGTTGAGCGGAACCTGGTCGAGGTACTGGACCTGGGTGTCGGCAGCCGACATACGCGTCCAGTTGCTCCAGGTAAAGAGATTCTGGCCGCGGGAATCGTACTTGAGCATGAGGCCCTTGGGCACGTCGAAGCCATTGCTGCCGACCGGGCTCTGGTACTCGCCGACGGCGTAACCCTGCTGCTGGTTCAGCATGCAGATGGCGCGCAACTCGCCGGTCTCGAAGAGTCCGGTGGTGATGGGCAGGCGATTCGTCGACCAGGCAGTGCCGTCGTAGTGCAGGATCACGGGCTCGTTGTCGTCCTCGCCGACGGCCCAGACCTCGTCGCCCATCATCTGCACGGCGTTGAGACGCCCGCTGTCCTCGACCGAGGTATCGCGCTGCCAGCCCTGGCCAGCCCAGTGCATGATGAGGATCTTGCCGCTGGCGTCCTGGCCAACGGCCCAGGCATTGGAGCGATCGGCCACAGCCACGCCACGAAGCTCGCCCGTCGCCTGGATGGGCATCGGAACCCACGTGCCATTGGCATAGGCGTAGGCGACGCAGACTCCGGTCTGGCCGGGAGGCGCCTCGGTTCCGACCATCCAGCCGGTCGAAGGATCGGAGAAGTCGATGGCCCGGAGGGTCGTGCCCTGATCGAAGCCCTGCCCCTGGTAGATCTGCCACTGGCCGCCCAGGAAATGCAGCACGGTGCCCTGGGCGCCCACCGCCCAGGCCTCGTTGTGACTGATCACCTTGCCGGCGTAAAGATCGGCGCTGGTCGGCGATGCGACCTGCTGCCACGAGTAGACGGCCGGCGTGATCGTCACCGCGGCCTCGGCGGTCTTGCCGTCGAGCGAGATGCTGACGTTGGTCGTCCGCGGCGCGGTGGGCGTGAATACGCCCGTGTAGTCGACCGACCCGGCGGCGGGATCCCCGACGGACCACTGCACCAGCTGCGGATCATAGACGGTCTGGCCATCGGTCAGCTTGACCGTGGGGGTGAACTGCTGGGTCGATCCGACCGAGATCGAGACCGAGGCGGGCGAGAGCATCAGGCTCTCGACTCCCACACCAGGCGGCAGGTGATGGACCGGCGTCGTCGGGTAGTCGGACGTCGAGGCTACCGTGGTCCCATCCGGGATGGCAGCGCCCGGTGATTCTCCGCACGCGGTAAGGAGCATGGCGGCGACCATGGCGCCTGCCAGATAGCTCCTCTTGGTCCTCATGGGTGGCTCTCTACCTCCTGCTATGGACCTATAGGTTTAGAGCGCAGAAATCTGACGTTAAAATCCGAGTAAGGATCGTTCGGGCCCGGAGATCGCTCCGGGTCTAGCTCCGCGGGCGATCCTGATGGCCCGGATCGGACGCCAGCCGGTCGATCGCAGCGCCCGCCTGACCGACGATGCGGGCTGGCGTGGCCAGGCCGTTGACCGCGCGTGCGAACGACTGACCGAGACCCGAGACGATCTCGGGGGTCGCATTGGCGATCACGGCCATCGACCCGAAGAAGTCTCCGGGATTCTTTCGAGCGGCCCGGGCGACGTTCGCCACGGTCTGCAGGGTCTGGCCGGGGTGGCTGGTGAGGTTCTTGACCACGCTCGAGCCCAGGTAAGGCATTAGCTCGCTCATGTACTGCTTGGCCGTCACGGGATCCAGGTTGCTCGCAACCGTGAACATCGTCTTGTTGAACCAGAACCCGTTGTCCTTCGGCCAGACCCCGAGGTCCTGGCAGATCTTGAAGATGTCGACGGCCTGCTTGTTCAGGGTCGAACCGTTGCCGGTCTGCTTGAAGTACGTCGAAAGAGCCTGCGAGAGCCTCGCCTGCAACTCGGCGGGCGGCAAGGTCGATGTGATGCGATCGGCGTTCCGGATCATGAGCTGGGCCACGGCGTCGGAATTGCGGCTCAGCAAGGAGAGCAGCAACTCGCTCATCTCGAGCTGCTGCGAACCGGAGAACTCTCCCATCGCACCCATGTCGATGTACTGGAGCTTCTTGGTGCTCGAATTCCAGAACACGTTCCCCGGATGAGGATCCGCGTGGAAGTATCCTCTGAAGATCTGCTTGAGCATCGAGCGCAGGTACGCCAGGCGCGCCTCCTGCTGCTCGGCGGGCGGGAGGCTGCCGATCTTGGTGAAGGGAATGCCCTCGGCCTGGTTCATCACCAGGATGTCGCCGTTCGAGCTGACGTGCCGCACGTCGACGCCGCTGAAGCCGTCATTCGCATAAGTCTTGGCGAATCGAGCGGCATTGTTGGCTTCGCCGCGGAGATCGAGCTCGTCCAGGACGCCCTTGCGAAAATTGTCGAGATACTGCTCCATCTGGAGCTTCTCATCGGACGAGAGCTTGGAGTACTTGGCGTAGTTGTCGACGAGGCTGCGCATGAAGCGGAACTCTTGCTCGACCGAGGCCGGGGACGCCGACGGCTTGCGGAGCTTGATGACGACGGCGCTGCCGGTCTCGAGATCGGTGGCCTGACGTACCTCGCCGATGGAGGCCACGCCGAGAACCTTACCCAGCTTGTAACGCACGTTCCCGATCCGGTAGATCCCCTGGGCCACGTCCCCGGGACTTTGCGGCTCCTGCGACATGAGCGCGTCGAGCGCTTCCTGCGGCATCTGGGGCATCTGATTCTGGCTGACCTTGAGCACGTCCGAGAGGCCCGAGGGAAGCGTGTCGGCCGAGCCATAGACCTGCGCCAGCTTGGTGAATCCAGGGCCCATGGCGTCAAGCAGCATCGCGACGCGCCCCTCGGGCGAGGCCGAAAGGAACCGTTCGTTGGTGGACAGCTGGCTCAGTGCGGCCGCCCCTCCCGGCGCCTTGCCGAGTCCCTCGGACTTCGTGACCAGGCCGAGCAGGGACTTCTGCTTCTCGGGCCCCAGCTCCTCGACCATGCTGCGGATATCCGCCGGGAGATCCTCGATCGGCCCCTCGACCGCCTGCTTCAGCCACCCGAGGACCGCACCGGTTGGCACCGACGGCGTCGCGGCGGGCGCCGGAGCCGCCTTGGCATCAGACAATGCGCGCTCGATGAAGGCTCCAGCCCGAGCGGATGCGCGATTGCCCGCGAGAACCGGGAGGCCGATCATGGCCGCGTTGACCAGGGCATCCCCGTACGCATCGCCGGCCTGATCCGCGGCCTTGCAAAGCGCCGCCGGATCCGCCGCCGAGGACGCGGTCTCGACCGCCCGGTAAATCGAACGCCCGATTCCGTATCCGGCCATGGCCGTACCCGCGCCGATCAGGACGGTACCCACCGAAGCTGGAGCCAGGATCGTGCCGACCAGCAGCGCCCCCGAGGCCAGCGGGTGATGGACGATCGACGCGCCCATCTTCTCCAGGCTGTGCGCGACACCCGCCGGAGCGCGCAGGATTCCGCGACTCAAGGCGT
>JAJYIO010000076.1 GCA_021790035.1 bacterium
AGAGCTCAGGGTTGCGAACGGTGGACACGATATCCCCGAGGCAAAGATCCGAGAGCGCTACCCGCGCTCTCTGTGCAACCTGATCGCGCTCATGCCCCACCTGGCCCATCTCAAGGTTTACGACAACAGTACCGAGGCTGGCCCCGGCGAGGCCGTTCCTGATCCAGTATTGCTACTGGAGATGAGCCACGGGCAAATCACCTGGCCGCTCGAGCCCGCGGAAATGCGGAAGACACCGGACTGGGCCAAGCCACTTGTTGAGGCGGCTTTCAACCTTGCCCAAGAGATGGAAGATCGCCGGTAACTGACCTGCCGTGGGCCGCCATGAGCGTGAACGCCTCCTCGAGTGTGGCGGGAATACCCCAGCTCTCGTCCGACACGATGTGGACCGCGAGATCGATGGCAGCCTGTACGGCGCGCTGGAGGTTCAGCACGAAGACGTCCTGCCTGTCGAGGTCGACCAGGCTCTCGGGATCCCCGCCGGTGACCGTCCGGATGCGCTCCAGGCACCGATGGATGGCGGCCACCTTGGCGAGAAGGATGTCCTGGTCAACCACGGCGGCGTGCGGACCCTCGATTGCCTACGCCTGGCCGAGCCCTTTCCTGGCAAAGGCGCCGACGATCCGGCCCACGACCCTCGCGGCCAGGGTCCGGTACCTTAAGCCTGAGGTCCTCGGTCGGCTATCCCGTCTTCCGGTGGCGAGGATGCCTGGCCGAACGAGAGGGTACCCTGATCTCCGGCTCCTGGATAAGAATGCCGGCGGGTATGCCCAGGTTGGCAGCCAGGCCGCGGATCATCCGCAAGGTCAGCGGCCGCTTCCGGTTGAGGACTTCGGAGACCCGGCCCCGGGTACCGATGACCGATTCGAGGGCTTTGGCGTCGAGCCCTTGCTGGTCCAGCCGAAAACGGATCGCGTCGATAGGATCGGGCGGATCGACCGGATGATGGTCGCGTTCCCAGGCCTCGGCGAGAGTCAGCAGAACATCCAGGCGATCGCCGTCCGGAGTACCGGGAGGAGCGCCCCAGAGTGTTTCGATTTCCCTCAAGGTGCGCTGGTGATCGTCCTCGGAGCGAATCGGCCTAATCTCCATACCTGACCGTCCTCACATCGATCGCGTCGTATTCGCGATGCGTGCCCACCCATTTGATGAAGGCGACCTGCCGTTCGTAGTCCATCGCCACGACCAGCCGGTAGTCGTTCCCTTTGACGTTGAAAACGACCCGGTCGCCTACGACGCTCGCCGATGCGTAGTGCTCCTTGAGTTCGGCCCAGCTCTGCCATTCGGCCCGCGAAACTTCTGCGAACCAGGCGTCGAGCGCGGCCTTGAGCGCCCTGTGATCGGAATGGGCCCTGCGGCTCTCTGCATAGGCGTTGAGGGTCTTGCGTGCAAGGATCCGCACCCTTCGACTCTACCTCGATCCCGCCGCGGGATCAACATGGGGCGAGCAGGGCGAGCTGGCAGAAGTCCTCCAGGGCCAGTTTTCGAGGTATTCCTGGCCGATCGAACCGCCTCACGACGTACGCCAGCTTTCCGTCCGCCGTTCGCGCCAGCCCGGACGGCGGCACGGCCACCCTGGCCAGGGCCATCAGCCGCATCGAGACGGCTTCGTTCTCGGGCAGGTGCGCGAAGATCGACGACGGCGGCTTGAGCACGTGCGTCGTGCTCCTTGAGTTCGGCCCAGATCTTCCATCCGGCCCCCGAAACTTCTGCAAACCGGATCGTGGTAAGTGCCGTCGGACCTGGTCGTTGTTACATCGCGACGGCCCACTTGAGATCCGTGTCTTTGAGCTGTAGACTTTTCGTGGGACACTTGACCCACGGAGGTTCCCGTGAATTTCATCAGCGTTCGTGACCTGAAGCTTCGGCCTGGCCAGGTGTGGGAGACCCTGGCGAGATCGGGCGAGGTCGTCATTACCGCCAATGGCAAGCCGATCGGCATTCTGACCGGGACCACGCCCGAGACGCTCGATGAGACCCTTGCGGCGATTCGCCAGGCCCGTGCGCAGGGGGCGCTCTCCCGGATAAGGCGGCAGGCTGCCTTGTCCGGATCCGCCGCCCTCTCGGATGACGTCATCTCTCGAGAGATATCTGCCGTTCGTCGTAGCCAGCAGCGGCCCTGAGCGCGCATTTCGTGCTCGTCGTCCTCGACACGAACGTCCTGGTCTCGGGGCTGCTCAACAGCTTCGGGAGTCCCGGCCGGATCGTCGACCTGGTAATCGCCGGGAGTCTTCGTCTGGCGTTCGACGACCGCGTGCTGGCGGAGTATCGGGCCGTTCTGGCGCGCCCGAGGTTCAAGCTCGATGCCGCGGCGGTGGCCGATCTGCTGGAATTCCTGGAGGAGCGCGGTGCTCGGGTGCTCGCCGGGCCACTCCCGGGACCCTTCCCGGATGATGCTGACGCCAAGTTCCTCGAGGTGGCGGCTGCCGCGGCGGCAGAGGCGCTAGTCACTGGCAACTCGCGACACTTCCCGGCGGAGGTGTGCCGGGGCATCGCGGTCGTGACACCGGCTGTCTTTCTGGCTTCCCTGACCTCGGCTGCACCCGGATCCCCGAGCCGCGGATAGCGATTCGACCACGACCCGCTTGGCGATCGCCAAGGCCATGGCTACCTTCGCCTCCGAGCGGGAACAGGCCGATCTGCGCTGGCAGGAGCGCCAGCCGCAGCTGACCGAGGCCCTGCGCGCGCTGCAGGAGTACACGCGGACTCCCGAGTGGGTGGCCGAGGCCGAAACCGCGCTGCGCGATGCCGGGGTGCCGCTGCAGAGGGTGGCCGAGCGCGAGTACGAGTTCCCGCCCTTCAAGCTGACCTTGAACGTGCAAGACGGCTACATGCGCCTGGCCCTCGGACGCAAGAGCGAGCGCACCACGGCCCTGGCCCCCAAGGAGCTGGCCACGTGGGTCGCCGGGCGCTACGAGCGGGTGGTGCGGAGTCGCTTCGAGGCCCAGACCTTCAAGAAGGAGCTCCTGGCCGCCTACCAGATCGCCAACCGCGCCAAGTACGGCGGTCAGGTGCAGTGGGGAAATTCCGTCGAACTGGCGATGATCTACGACCTCTTGACCCTGCGCCAGGCAGCCCGGCAGGAGTATCCCCGCCAGCTCTTCCTCTTCGACCTCGCCCGCCTGCGCGAGGAACCGGACGTGGAGTTCGACGGGCATCGGTTCGAGTTCGGGTTTGCCCGTGGTCAGGACAAGGTCTTTGCCGTCGTCGATCGCCAGGGCCGCGAGGCCCGGCTCGGGAGCCTGATCGTGTACGAGCGCACCGGGGCCGGAGCGTCGGCCGAGGCCTAGGCGCCAGGGGCCAGCGAAAGGCAGCGACGTATGGCACTCCAGCACGATCTGGCGACCCTGCAAGAAGGCCGGCCGCCTGCGGATCCGGGTCTGCTCGCGCGGATGACGCTCGGCCGCGAGGTCTGGCTCGATCTCTTCCGGCGCTACCAGCTCGAAGCCTTCCTGCCCGGTGGCGGCAGCAAGGTCAAGGTGCTGGTGGGACCGGGCGGCTCGGGCAAGTCGCACCTGCTGCGCTGCATCGGGCAGGACGCGCGGGATCTCGGCTACGCCGTGGTGGCGCTGTCGGCGCGGGATCTCGGCCACAAGCTCGGGGATCTGCCGGCCCTGTACCGGACGATCGCCAGGAATCTGGATCTGGCCGGCCTGGTCGACCGCCTCTGCCTGCAGGTGGTCTCGCACCTCGGCTACGGCTCGGACTACCCCGGCTCCGGACCGCTCTGGCCGTTCCTGTGCGATCGCGGGATGCCGGCCGAGGAGGCCCGACGCGACATCCGGGAGGCCGCCGCCGTGCTCTTTCGCCCGGCGGATCTCGCCCCGGACTTTGCCACGTTCGCGCAGCGCGTCGTGCGGGCGCGGCTGGTCCAGGACAGCGAGGAGCAGGTTCGGCTGCTCGTCGGCTGGCTGGCGGGCGACAAGCACGATCGCGCGCAGAAGCTGCGCACGGGCCAGTTCGAGGTGCTGCGCAAGCCCTCGGCCCGCACCTGGCTGACCTCCCTGCTCGGTCTGCTGCGTCTGGCTGGCTGGAAGGGGCTGGTGGTGACGGTCGACGACCTCGAGGCCATGGCGGAGCGGTCGCCGGACACCAATCGCTGGGCTTACACGGTGGCCCAGGCTCAAGACACGCTGGAACTCCTCCGGCAGGTCATCGACGATGCCGAGGTCCTCACTCATTTTGCTCTGATCCTGGCCGGGCGCGAGACGCTGATCGAGGATACGCGGCGCGGCTTCAAGAGCTACGAGGCGCTCTGGATGCGCCTGCAGACGGGGCTGGTCAAGCTGCCCAGGTTCAACAGTCTGGCCGATCTGGTGGACGTGGAGCGGATGCAGCAGGTGCTCGGCGAGGACTTCCCCGAGCAGGTCGCCCGGCGGGTGACGCTCTTGCTCGACGATCTCGACGTGCCCCGCAATTCCCAGGCGCCGCGAATGCCGACGGACGGCTGGAACCTCCGGGATGCGGTCGTCGCGGCGGCGACGCGGTTCTAGGCGAGAGGGCGTGATGGCGATGGACGAGGCGGCACTGGCCCTGGCGGCGGTCGAGTCCTTGCGGGCCGGCGTACCGACCCGGCTGGCGACCCGGCTCATGCCGGACATCCGCAAGCCCGTCACGGACATGTTCCTGGGCGACCTGGCGTCGCTGGCCGCGGGCGGCAAGCCCGAGGGGCGGATCCTGTGGGGCGAGTACGGCCAGGGCAAGACGCACATGCTGACGACGCTGGCGCACGCGGCGCTGGAGCGCGGTTTTGCGGTGAGCATGATCGCGCTGTCGCGGGAGGTCTCGCTGCACCAGTTGCTGCCCTTCTACGGACGGGCCGCCGCCGCGCTGCGGGTGCCGGACTCGGTCATACCCGGGATCCTCGCTCCGCTGCTCCGGCGCGGCGGGGATGGCCTGGCGAACAGCCCCATCAAGGCGCTGGGCCGCTACCCCCATCCCTTGCCGGCCATCGTCCTCGAGGATCTGTTCGCATCTGCGGGCGAGGAACAGGACCTGCTCTACGGCGATCTGGTGGGCTGCCCCCTGGCGATGTCCGAGGTGCGCCGCATCCACCGGGCTTGCCGGGGCGAGGCCATGCCCCGGTTTGCCGAGCGCTTCCGGGCGCATCTGCACGCACCGGCATACTTTGGCGTGATGGCGGACGCCATCCGCTACAGCGGCTACCAGGGCTGGGTCATCCTGCTCGACGAGGTCGAGCTGGCCGGTCGGCTGGGCAAGGCCAGCCGGCTGCTGGCGTACCGCCACCTCGCCTGGTTGCTGGGCTGGATGCAGGCGATGCCTTATCCGATCTACGTGGTGGCGGCCACGGCCTCCCGACTCAAGACCGAGCGGATGTACGAGGGCTCGAGCCGCCAGCAAGACGATCGCTCGGTCTTTCCGGATCTGGCCGCCGAGCGCTTCGGGCCAGGCGCCCGCCAGGACATGGAGCACTTCTTCAAGCGGGCCATTTCCACGCACTGCCCGAGCGTGCGACAGGCCACGCAGTCCGAGGTGGCGACGGTCCTCGATCGCGTGGTGCAGTTGCACGGACTGGCCTACGACTGGCCGGCGCAGCTCGACGTGGGCACCCTGCTGGCCCAGATTCCCAACGTCCCGGTCCGGACCCAGATCCGAGCGGCCCTCGAGGCCCTCGATCAGGGCCGGCTCTACCGGGAGGCGACCGTCCCCACGGCCGGGCCGCTGGCCGAGGCCTCGCTGGCGGAGAACGAGGGCTTCTTCACCGTGCCCTGACCTGACACCCGAGAACACGGTCGCGGAGAACTTTGGCCTCTATCCCGCCAAGAGTCCCACCTGCCCAGCGGCGTTGACGGTGGGGGACTCAATCGGAGATTGACGGATGCTTGCCCTCACGGGCTTCCTCCAGTGCCATCCGAAAGCTAGCCTTCACGTCATCGGGAAAGGATGAGAAGTCTCTCCCTGCGATCCGGTTCCAGGCGTGCTTTCCCGGCCCCGGGAATGACCCCCGAAGAGGCGACCAGGGCCCTTCGCATGGTCGGCGGGAGCGAGCAGGTCTTCTCCGGGGCCTCCGCACCGAGCCACGCTGGCCCGGTGATCGACATCGTCTCAGGGACCCGGGGTCAACTCCCGGACCTTGTCGTTCCCGGTGTCGGCGACCCAGAGGTTGCCGGCGGTGTCGAAGGCCAGGGCATAAGGCCCGTTGAAGCCGACGGCCGAGCCGATCCCGTCGCCCGCCCCGCTGGCATCGCCGGCCAGCCCGGCCAGGGGCATGACGCCGCCGGCAGGCGTGATGGCCTCCATGTCGTTGCCGACCACCGCCACGACGTTGCCGGCGGGCGAGATCGCCAGGCCGTAGACTGGATGGCTGGGATTGTCGGTGGCCTTGCCGAGCACAGCCAGCGTGGAGATGTTCCCGGCGGGACTGACGACGCGCACGTCGTTCTGGCTGGAGTTGTCGTCCGAGATGTAGAGGTCGCCGCTGGCGTCGGTGGTCGTGTAGTACGGGACGAGCCCGGCGCTGATCGCAGGTCCGCCGTCGCCGCCGAAAGTCCCGGTGCCGTCTCCAGCTATGGTGTACATGTCGCCGGCCGTCATCGCCTGACCGTAGAAGTTTCCGCTGGCCGCAGGAACCATGCGGACCCTGTCGTTGAAGGTATCCGCGATGAAGAGGTCGCCCGCGGCGTCCACGCTGACGCTCCAGGGATCGTAGAGCAGTGCGCCCGAGGCGGTGGCAGGGCCGCCATCGCCACCGTAGCCGAGGCTGTTCGTGGTACCGGCGACGACCGTCTGGTTTCCGTGGGAATCGATCCTGACAACGGTACCGGCAGCGGAGTTCGCAGCGAGGACGTCGCCCGCACCGTCGAGGGCGATCCCCTCGGGGAAGCTCAGACCCGAGGCCAGGGTAGAAACGGACCCGCCTGCGGGCATCTCCTGGATGCGACCGTTCGCAGTATCTGCGACATAGACGTCGCCCGCGCCATCGACCGCGATGCCCTCGGGTCCAGACAGGGAGCCGGCGGCCGGCGTGGTCGAGCGGTAGCCCGCAAGAACCACCGAGGCCGACGCAAGCTGGGTGGGATCGACCCCGGACTGGGCGGCGACGGTCACGGCGCCCTCGTGCTGCCAGTCGGCGATCTTGCCGAGGGTAGTCACGGCCTGCAGGTTGGCATTCTCGGTCAGGACCGAGAGCGACAGGCTGGCGGCATCGCTCGAGGTGAGCGTGCTGACGCTGAGCGTCGAGCCGTCCGAGAAGGTATTGACCGGGCTGAAGACGACCGAGTCGGTGCTCGTGGTGGGGCCGATGCGGGTCGCGCTCGCACCCAGGCTGAACGAGACGTTCTCGATCTCGGCGGAAGCCGGATCGGAGTTGGATTCCGTGGTCGCCACCAGGGTCCCGAGCGTCGCCTCGAAGCTGGTGGTGGCCAGTATGGTCGAACCGGCAACGAAGACGTCGGAGAGGCCGGAGGGAGACTGGAAGCTGCCGGCCTGCGGGTTGCTCGACGACCACACGGGGACCGGCGCTCCGGCAGCGGTGGCGCCCGGCGCCAGGATCCAGGTGGGGGTGGACGAGAAGGTGCTCTGGCTGCCCGGCAGGAGGATCT
Source organism: bacterium (assembly GCA_021790035.1). Classification (GTDB taxonomy): domain Bacteria; phylum Cyanobacteriota; class Sericytochromatia; order S15B-MN24; family VGJW01; genus JAJXWQ01. Next base: position 7,563 of record JAJYIO010000076.1, read on the forward strand.
GGGTGGCCAGCGCGTCCGGGTCGTAGTAGTACCAGGCCAGGGAGCCCCAGGCGCCGAGGCCGAGGCTCGATGCGAGCCAGACGGTCGGGGGATTGGCCGCGGCCACGCCGTCGTCGACGACGGCGATCGGGCCGGAAACGGCCTGTGCCGGGACGGTCACCGACAGCGAGGTGGAGCTGACGACGGTCACGGCCGCCGACTGGCTGGCCGTCGCGCCGCAGAACAGGACCTCGGGCGTCGCGGCCCACGGCACCGCGAGCGAGCCAGCGGCCCCGGAAGAAAGCTGGAGCGTGTCGCCGGGCCGGGCCACCGAATCGCTCAGGGTCGTGACCACCGGCGCGTAGAGGGATCCCATGGTCAACGACAGGTCGGTGATCTTGCTCTGGAGAATCGACACCCCCGCCGCCGCGCCCTGCGCGATCGGCGTCGACGCGCTGGCGGCGAAGGCCTGCGCGAGGATCCCTAGGTTGTTCGAAACCGGGATGGTGAGATCGAGCGAGCTGGTGGCCTGGCCAGCCTGCCGGATCGCCTGGCCGGTCGCCACCACGACGCTCCCCGAGCTCGCCGTCACGACGATCCGGGACGTGCTGTCGGGGATGAGCTGGACGTGGTAGCCCGCCAGATCGCTGCCAGCCCCGGTCGGCCAGTGGACCACGAGGCGTAGCTGGCCGACGGCGGCCATGGCCGAGGGCGGGGCGCCACTGGAGCCCGGGGCCGTGCATCCCGACGCCGAACGGACGGACCCGGCGCAGCCCTGCGCCGGGCTGCTGGCGATCGTCCCGCTCGGGACCCCATGACCCGGCGCCGGTAGCGACGCGGGCGCCAGCTGGCAGCCGGCGACCACCAGGGCCGCCAGGCCCCAGCCGATGGCGCCGCTGACGGCCCCCATCGCGGTCCAGAGGCCCGGTCGCGCTCGCTCCCTCGAGATCACGGAACCGACACCATCATGCGGACGGTGTTGTCCTGCGAGTCCGCCACGAACAGGTCGCCCGAGGCGTCCACGGTGATCGCCCACGGGGCGGCGAAATGGGTCGCGGTCCCGATTCCGGGCAGGTTGTTGGCCCCACCGCCGGCGATCTGCACGACATGGCCGCCGGGGTAGATCTTGTAGACCGCGCCGGCGTTGTTGGAACCATCGGTCGCAAAGACGTCGCCCTGGCCGTCGACGGCAACGCCAGATGCGGTCCAGA
>JAJYIO010000077.1 GCA_021790035.1 bacterium
GATCTGGAACCCGCGCCGCACGCTCATCACCGTGTCCGCGATGGCCTTCGCCACCGCCCTCCTCATCGTGACGCTGGGCGTGACCGAGGGCACGATGCGGGACACGCTCGATAGCGCCACGGGGCTGTACTACGGCCAGGCGGAGATCACGGCTCGGGGATATCTGGACGACCACGATCCCGCGCTCTCGCTTCCCGCGAGCACGGGGGCCGCTCTGGCGCATGGTCCCGACGTCGTGGGAATGGCCGGGCGGGTCAGTGGTTTCGCTCTCTTGAGCTGCGGGCGCCAGGACCAGGCCGAGACCGAGCCGGCCGAGCTGCTGGGCGTCGACCCCGCACAGGAGGAGGCCGTCAGCCACCTGGCCAGGCACATCGTCGCCGGAACGAACCTCTCTGGCCCGGCCACGCACGGCATGCTGCTGGGTCAGGCCCTCGCCCGCCACCTGGGGGCGAAGGTCGGCGAGCAGGTCGTCGTCATGGGCCAGGCGGTCGATGGCTCGGTGGCGGCCGACCTCTTCACCGTGAAGGGCCTGGTCGACACCGGCGAGTCCACGCTCGACGGAACGCTCGCGATCGTCGGTCGCACGACACTCCAGGGCCTCCTGGATCTCGATGGCCGCGTCAACACGATCGTGGTGGCGCTCAAGGATCCCATGGAGGCGCCCGAGTGGGCCCGAAGCGTGGCTTCGAGCGTACCCTTTGCTCGGGTCAGTTCCTGGAGCGAGCTGTTGCCGCAGCTGGCGAGCCTGACCAAGACCATGGCCGTCAGCAAGGCCATCACCGTGGTGATCTTCTATGCCGGGGTGCTGCTCGTGACGGTGAACACGATGTACATGGCCCAGCTCGAGCGGCTGCGGGAGTTCGCCGTCATGGGGGCGATCGGCCTGAAACCCCGGCGCCTGGTCGCTCTCATCGTGATCGAGGGGGCCATGCTGAGCACGATCGCAGCCCTCGTTGGCGGGGTCGTCGGGACTCTCCTGACCTTCCACCTGAGGACCCATCCCTGGGTCATGGCCACGAGCTCGTCGTCCATCAGCATGGCGGGTGCCACGATGCAGACGGCGATCCGGAGCTTTCCGACGTGGGACAGCATCGTCGTGCCCATCGTGCTGATGGCGGTCCTCGGCGGTCTGATCTCGCTCTTCCCGGCCTGGAGGCTCGGGCGACTGCGTCCCGTGGACGCCCTGCGAGAGGTGTGAGTTACTCACCGTCGGCGTCGACACTGTCGAATGAAACGCCACCTGCCGAGCGGGGCTACGCAGCAGCTTGCCCGCAGCGGGGGGTAGTTTGCGGGGGGCCAGGCCCCCTGCAAGTCACGGCCCCGAAGGGGAGTTTACAATGAGGTGATGGTGAGCTGCGACGGAGAACTTCGCTGATGCTGTGGGTCAAGATCGCCTGGCGCAATCTGTGGCGCAATCGCCGCCGGACGGGGATCCAGCTGGCCGTCATCATCGGCAGCATGTTCCTGTCGGTCTTCTACATCAACTTTGCAGACGGGGCTCTGGCCACGATGGTTCGCGCCGGCGTCCGATCGGGTAGCGGGGACATCGCCATCTACCGTCAGGGGTACCTGTCGGATCGTCGTCTGTCCGACACCTTCCCCGCTGCGCCGATCCTCGCCGGTCTGGCCCGGGATCCGGATGTCGCGCAGGTGTTCCCTCGCGTGCGCGTCCCGGGCCTCTTGCAGTCCGCCTACGGCAGCCGGCCCGCCGAGGCCGAGGGGCTGGATTTCGGCCGCGAGGCCGGCACCAACCCCCTGCTCGACCGCAAGTACTTCGTCGCCGGTGGCTTGCCGCATGGCCCCACGGGCATCGTCCTCGGCCAGACGCTGGCCCGCAACCTCAAGGTCAAGGTCAAGAACAAGGTCGTCTGGATGGCCCAGGATGCGCGTGGGCAGATCGCGAGCGGCCTGTTCCGGGTGTCGGGCATCATCCACACGGATGTCGGCGCCGTCGATGCGGGGATGGTGATGGCTCCCCGCGAGGCCATGGCCTCTCTGATCGGCAGGGCCGGACAGGTGCACGAGATCGCGGTGCTGCTCAAGGATCCCCAGCAGGCCTCGCCGGCCCTGGCGCGCCTGGGGCCGATCCTGAAGGCGGTCCCAGGAACCCGCGCCTATCCCTGGCAAAGGGCCATGCCGGACCTCGCGTCGCTCATCGAGATCAGCGCCGCCAAGCAGAAATTCACCGTTTTCATCCTCTTCGTCATCGTCGCCATCGGAACCCTGAACACGATGCTGATGAGCGTCATGGAGCGGACCCGCGAGTTCGGCATGATGCGGGCGATCGGGATCAGCAAGCGCGCCATCCGGCAGATGATCATGGCCGAGGCCCTGGTACTGAGCATGGTCGGGGCTGCGGGCGGGCTCGTGCTGGCCATCCTGGTTGGCCTTCGCACATCCACCGCGGGAATCGATATGTCCGGTGTCCTCAAGGGCATGGACGTCGGCATCGCGGTCGACCCCATCATCAAGACAGGCTGGGACTGGCCGGTGACGGCGGCGCTGTTCGCGGGCACGGTCGTCCTTTGCCTCGTGGCCTCGCTGTATCCGGTCCGGTGGGCTCTCAAGATCCGTCCTGCTGATGCCATGAGGACATACTGACAAGTGGATATGGAAGTAGATGCGACTGCCGCGGGCGCGAACCCGTGGGAACGGAGCGGGTCGAGATGAACGCCATCGCGTTGAGCGGAGTGAAGAAGTTCTACCGGGAGGGCGATGGCATCGTCCACGCGGTCGACGGTGTCGACCTGACACTCGCCCCGGGAGAGTTCGCGTCGCTGGCCGGACCCTCGGGAAGCGGCAAGACCACCCTGTTGAACCTGATCGGCGGCCTCGATCGCCCGGATTCCGGAACCCTCGCGATCGACGGCGTCTTCACCAATGACCGGTCCGACGACCAGCTCGCCGAGCTTCGGTTGCAAAAGATCGGCTTCGTCTTCCAGGCCTACAACCTCATTCCGGTCCTCACGGTGTTCGAGAACGTGCAGTTCGTGCTTCAGGCTCAGGGCGTGCCCGAGCGCGAACACTCCGACCGGATCGCTCCGATCCTCGCCGAGCTGGGCCTGGCCGAGATGGCCCACCGGTTCCCGACCCAGCTCTCGGGCGGACAGCAGCAGCGCGTGGCCGTGGCGCGGGCGATCGTCGGCAATCCGACGATCGTGCTGGCCGACGAGCCCACCGCCAACCTCGATTCCGACACGGCCGCCGCGCTGCTCGAGATGATGCGGCGCCTCAATCGCCACCAGGGGATCACCTTCCTGTTCAGCTCTCACGACCCGATGGTCTTCGACCGCGCCAGCCGGGTGATCAAGATGCGCGACGGGAAGATCCACGAAGATGCCCGGCGTGATTGAACCCTGGCCCAGCTCACGGGCAGGGCGGCACAGGTGCTGGTTCGACGGGATTGCCCGCAGGGTCTTCCAGGTGGGTTTGCTGACGATGGCTGTCCTGGTGAACACCCTGCCGGCGCGGGCGCAAGGGGTGCGAGTCGGCCTTTCGGCCGGCCCCGTCGCGACTCCCTCGGCGTCCCCCTGGCACTGGCCAGGCCCGCCCACCACGGGCTTCGCCCTGCGCCAGACCACCCTGGTGGCCGGCTGGCCCGACCATCCGGCCGGATCGGGTCTGCTGGCCGGTGCGATGGGAATCGCCGACACGCGTCTGCGCAGCTGGCTGGACGATCGCTGGTACGGGCTGCGGTTCAGCGGGGCGATCGAGTTCGAGACCGGCTACGAATCGGCGCCGAGCAGCGGTCTTGGCCTCCTGGGCGACGCCAACCCCGAGGTCGGCCGACCCTTCGATGTCCTGGATCTCACGTGGATCCCCACGAGTCCGACCGCCGCCACATCGCGGGCCGAGGTCGAGCGGGCCGACCTGCGGTGGAGCGCGGGCCCGGTGGACTTCGATGTGGGGCGCCAGCCCATCAGCCTCGGCACCAGCCACTTCGTCAGCGTCCTCGACGTCCTGGCTCCCTCCGCCCCGGGATCGCTCGATGCCTCGTACCGGCCAGGCATCGACGCGGTGCGGGTGAGCACCGGATTCGGTGAATATGGAGTCGCCGAGGTCATCGTGGCCGGGGCGGATCCCTGGAATCGCGGGGGCACGATCGCGCGCTTGCACGACACGCTGGCCGGGATGGACGTCGAGGTCCTGGGCGGGCGATTCCGCGACCGGTCCTTCGGTGGGTTCGACTGGGACGGGCAGGTCGGACCGGCCGGCTTGTGGGGCGAGGTCGCCGCATTCGAGCGTCTGCCTGGCGTCGAGCAGTACCGCGGGGGGCTGCGTCAGGTGGCGCTGTCGGGCGTCGCGGGCGCGGATTTCAGCCTGCCGTTCGATACTTTGGGAAGTTTCGGCCTGCTCTATCAGGATTTCGGCGCCAGGCGCCCGGAGGATCTTCCGTCGGTCTACACCGACGCTCCGTTCCGCCAAGGCTGGGACTTCCTGGGCTCGGCCGGCTATGGCGTCGTCACGCTGAGCCGCCAGCTCGGCCCGCTGGTCTCGGGCTCGGTCTCCGGCCTGGTGAACCTGGTCGACGGATCGACGCTCTGGGAACCCCAGGTGACCTACAGCGTCAGCGACAACGCCGACCTGGGAGCTTACCTGTGGGCGGGCGTTGGCGCCCCTCCCGTGAGCGAGGGCGGCACCGTGGTCCCGAGGTCCGAGTTCGGGATGGTGCCGACCGGCGGCGGGCTCTACGCGCGCTGGTTCTTCTGATCTACGCGGGGTCGCGGGGCCCGGAAGCCATCGCTTGCGCCATGGCCCCGTAGGCTTCGAGGACCGTCAGGGGCAGCCTCGGGTCGTTCCGGAGGGCGATGGGAAAGGTGGCGAGAACGGCCCTCGCCTCGTCGGCCGAGAGCCCGTAAAGATGGAGGAACGCCGCGTCGAGTTCGGCGCGGATGCGCGAGCGACGCCCGGCATCCCAGGCAAATGGCGGCCGTGCGCAGCCGAGATCCCGTGCCCAGGCCTCGAGATCGTGGGCGGTGTAGGTCAATTCGAGCACCCGCGCTCCGATCCAGTCGCAGAGCAGGAGTTCCGGCTGCCAGGGCGTCGGGCGACCGTAGGTAGCCGGGGGGAGGACCGGGAGCTGTTTCACGATGTAGAAGTTGAGGGTTCTGAGGCCGATCTTGGCACGGGCGACAAAATCCAGCGCGAAGCTGCAGAGATTGGCCAGGAGACAGGCCTGAAGGCGGGGATCCTGGCCGGAAATCAGGATCGGTAACTTGTTGCTGGCCGCATGGGCCGGAATGATCGCCGCCACGAAGGCGCGCTCGAGTCCCGAGTGCCCGATGTCTCGAAACCCCAGGAGCCAGCCCCTCTTCATCGCGTCCCAATCCCGCGTTCGTTCCGCGACGGTCTCTTCGTGGACCCAGAACCTGGGCAGGACCCGTCGTGTCGGGTCTGCCAGCGCGACGTCCGACAGGGCCAGCGTCCGGGCGTGGGGGCCATAGGTCGCGAAGCGATGGTTGAAGATCTGCACCATCTTGCCTTCCACCAGGGGAAGGTACCTGGAGCAGCCATCTCGGCCTTCGTTCACGTAGAGAGCGTTCTCTGGCCGGAAGCCGCGAGCGTCGAGATCCGATCCGGTCGAAAATAGCGCCGAGTCGTTCGTCATGTGGAACATGGTCTTGATCTGCAGGTGCCAGGGGTCGCTCTCGCCAAGAGACGGGTTTGCCGCCGGATCTGCGGCTTCGTTCACGAGGACGGGCACCTCTTGATGGATGCGTGTGACGAGCTGCAGCTCCTGGACATCGTGAAAGGCGGGGAGCGTTCGCGTGTTGGGATTGACGAGCGCCAGGAGCGGCGAGTCGAGAACCACGCGGCGGCTGGCCTCAAAAACCTGGGACGTCCGGGTGGCCCCGAAGACGAAGGTCGATTTCCCGGCGCGAGATCCCGCCGCTGGACCGAGCAGCGTCATCAAGCAGAATCGCTGGTCCGCTGCGACGCCGGCAAACAGGCGATCGCGGTTGTCGAAGTCGTACAGGCTCGCCAGGGTTCCGTCCCGCATCAGAGCGTGGAAGAATCGCTGGGTGGTCTCGCCCGAGACGAGACCGGTCGGGACGATGAGGCCTGCCCTTCCGGTGGGAGCGATGAGGTCCTTGAAGGTCTCGGCGAAGACGGCATGGGAGTTCACGTCGCCGCGTCCACACAGCGGGAAGCGGCCCGAGCGATGAATGAAGCGCAACCGCCCTCCGGCCAGACGGCTCCGGTCAAGATAGGCGCGTCTCAGGACCGGATCGGCGGCAAGTCTGCTCTCGAGGTCTTGCTTTCGGGAAAAGGCATTCTCGAAGGCCAGGAGCTCGGGATATACCGAAGAAAGCCACTCCTTCTCCTGGAACTTCACCCTCTCCCACGGAGGATTTCCGATCACGACGTCGAATCCTGGGCCCGCAGGGCGATCGGTGGAGAATATGTCGGGAAATTCCAGGTGCCAGTGGAAGAAGCGGAACTCTCGCGCCAGCTGGCGGACCTCGCCATCTTCCAAGGCCGCGTTGCCGGCGGTTCGTGGCTGCGGGCCACGGACCTGTGCCGCGCACCAGGCGTCGAGGGCCAGGCGTTTCTGTGCAGGATCGCTGAAATCCGCGCCCGGGAATCTCCCGGCAGAGGAGGCGGCGGTTGCGCCGATGAGACTGTCGCCCACCTTGATCCGGGCAAAGAGGAAGGTTCGCAGCTGGCCCGAGTCGCCGTTTTCGAGAGCCGGCAAGATGCCCCCGGTGAATTCGAGCCACAGGTTTGCCCGGCACAGCCAGACGGCCAGGTCGTCCAGATCGACGCCGTGGATGCAATTCAAGATCACGTCCCGCAAGGCCTCGAGATAGGCTCCCTGGCCGATCGTCATCGGGGTGCCGCGGGCCGTCGGGAGGCCGGCTCGCACGGCCGCGAGCCGGCTGGCCAGGCGGTGGGCGGACGCGACCAGGAACCGGCCGCTGCCGCAGGCCGGATCGCAGACCTTGAGCGCCAGGATCGCAGTCTCAGGGCACGGGCTTTCGCTCGCAGCGTCGAGCAGCGGATCGAGGGTCGTTCCGAGGAGACAGTCGACGAGGCTGGCGGGCGTGTAGTAGCTGCCGGAGCGCTTGCGCTCGCTGCCCACGATGCGCTCCAGTTCGAAGGTTCCCGTGTCGGGATCGACGCGCGGCTCGAGGTCGAGCAGGGCTTCGTAGACGGTGCCGAGGTCGTCCTCGCCTTGATCCCCGCGAGGTTCCAGTCCATCTCGAGCGGCCGTGACCGGATGCTGGAGCGGGGTGACGCCCAGGGCGCGCAGGGCTTCGCGAAGATCGGCCTCGGTCAGTCGAGCCTCCAGCAGATCTGCGATCGCCTCCCGGTCCACCGCCAGACGGTTCGCGGCCATGGGCCAGCTCGGATCGAGCGTGGCGGCGCTCGGGCGTCGATCTGGCTCCGGTCCACGCGTGGCGGTGAACTCTGCCAGCGTGAGCCCGAAGCAGAGATGCAGCAGCTGCCGGTGGTACCCGCGGCGATCCAGCGCTCCAGCTCGCAGCTGCTGGCGGAGCGCAGCGTTCTCCGGATGCGCGAGAAAGCCGCGACCGAGCGTCGTGACGGCACCGATGGCCCCGGCGACGGTCAGGTACGGCTTGTTTCCGCGCGCGAGAAAGCCGTGGTGGCTTCCTGGCGTTCGGCGATCAGTTGCCGCCGAACAGACCCTCGAGGACGGCTCCGGCCACGCCACCCGCCGCTCCGGCCCGGGTCTCCTGGGCGCTGAAGTAGGGCGCCAGCGAGTGGGCGAGATTGGGCATCGTGAGGGTCTGCAGCCAGACCTTGCCGGGCCCGGTCAGGCGCGCGATGAAGAGGCCGTCGCCGCCGAACAGCGCGTTGCGAATGCCCTTCATCACGGTGATGTCGAAGTCGACGCTGTCCTCGAACATGCCGACATGGCCCGGATGCACCTGGATGGTCTCTCCCGGCTGCAGATCGTAGGTCACGATCTCGCCCCCCAGCTCGACCCAGGCGGAGCAGTGGCCCGAGAGTTGCTGCAACACCAGGCCCTGGCCCCCGAAGATGCCCGCACCGAGCGACTTCTGGAAGCCCATCTTCAGCTCTGCGCCTGCGGTGGCGCACACGAAGCCGTGGCGATGGATCAAGTAGCCCTGACCTGGCTGCACGTCGACCCGGACGATCTGGCCGGGGAGCTTGGCCGCGAACGCGATGAGCCCGTTGCCGCCGCTCGAGGAGTACTCGGTCATGAACAGTCCGCCACCCGAGAGAGCGCGGCCGAGCACTCCGAAGAGCCCCTTGGCTCCGGCCGCCATCGTCGTGGTGTGGAGCTTGACGTTTGGCGTCATCCACGAAAATTCGCCGGGCTCTGCGATGATCTTGTCGCCCGGCTCGAGCCCGATCTCGAGCACCGGCATCGTGGTTCCCGTGATCTTCGACTTCATCGGTGGCCGATCCTCCTCGAGCGCAACAAGGGAGCGCTCGCATCGTACCACCTCGTGCCAGCCTGGACCGTTTCTCGCTGGAAGGGTCCCTCTCCGCGGTCGCCAGGTCGAAACTTCGATCCTCCCTCGAACTCTTTCCGGTTGCGAGCAAGCCGCTGCGTAGCCCCGCTCGGCAGGTAGCGTTTCGTGCAACGCTGTCGGCGCAGCCGGTGGGGGACTCACAAGAAACTCTTCTCTCCGGCTGCGCCGGCGGTGACTTGCAGGGGGCCTTGCCCCCCGCAAACTACCCCCCGCTGCGGGCAAGCTGCTGCGTAGCCCCGCGCAGCAGGTGGCGTT
>JAJYIO010000078.1 GCA_021790035.1 bacterium
TCGGTCCGGATGCGAGGCGCACAAGGCCCGAGGGACGCAGCGTACTTGAACAGTACGTGAGGACCGACGGACCGCGGTGCAACGAAGCAGGCGGGCCGATCTGCGACGGTCGAGTAGCGGGTCATGAGTAGTCCAGGCTAGGGTCCGATCTTGTAGCCCAGGCCGTGGACGGTCCGGATCAGGGCCGGACCCTCGGCGTCGAGCTTCTTGCGAAGCTGCTTGATGTGGGTGCGCACCGTCTCGTCGCCAGCCGCGCTGTCGGCTGGCCACGCCCGATCCAGCAGCTCGGTCTTGGAGAACAGGCGCCCGGGATCTCGCATGAGGGTCTCGAGGATCAAGAACTCCTTGCGGGCCAGCGGGATCTCGCGCCCGTCCCGGGTGACGACGCCGGTAGCTGGATCCAGCTCGAGATCGGCGACGACGAGCCGGGCCGCAGGCCTCGGGGCTTCTCGACGCGACTGGGCCCGCAGGCGTGCCACGAGCTCCCGCAGGTGGACCGGCTTGACGAGATAATCGTCCGCCCCGCAATCGAGGCCTCGCACCCGGTCATCCAGCGCATCCCGGCACGTCAGCATGATGATTCCGGTGCGGATGCCTTCGCTGCGAAGCTGGCGGCATACCGAGGTGCCGTCCAGCTTGGGCAGGCCCCAGTCCAGCAGGATGGCATCGTAGGGATAGGTTCTGGCAAAGGCGAGGGCCACCTCGCCGTCCGCCGCGAGATCCACCACCCAGTTCTGATCTTCGAGACCCTCCTTGAGGGTCTCGGCCAGCAGGATCTCGTCTTCGACCAGCAGGACACGCACAGCTCCAGTATAGAGAGGAACCGCCGTTCGCGCCGAGCCGGGGGATTCGCCTCGAAACTTGGCCGCCTCGGTCGGAGGTTCAGGTCTAGGTCTTGCCCTGCATGAGCCCGATGACCAGCGGGCCGAAGATGATGAGGAAGATGACCGGGAAGATGAGGAACGTGATGGGGAAGACCAGCTTGAGCGGGGCCTTCTGAGCGGTCTCCTGCGCCTTTTGCCAGCGGGCCTCGCGCATCACCTCGCTCTGCACGCGCAGGGTCTTGGCGATGGAGGCGCCCATGGTCTCCGCCTGCACCATGGCGATCGCCACGCTGTTGAGTTCCTTGAGACCAATCCGGCGACCGAGATCGCGCAGGGCCTCGCTGCGCGGCCGACCCAGCTGGATCTCCTTGAGCGTCCGCTCGAGCTCCTCGCGCAGGGGGTGGGGGCGCATACGCTCGACCACCTTCTGCAAGCCGCTCTGCAGAGTCATCCCGGCTTCGACGCACGTGGTGAGCAGATCGAGGGTGGTGGGGAGCTGTCGGAGGATGGCCTGCTGGCGGCGAGCCACGCGCTGGGACAGGCGCCCGGGCGGCAGCCGGTAGCCGGCGATGGCAGAGAGGGCCAGGCCGATCGGGATGGCGATTCCGGGCAGGTTCAAGGTGGCCCAGTTGACGACGAGGAAGGCCAGCGGCAAGAGGAGGGCGGACACCATCTGGCGGGTCACGAAGCCGGTCGGCGTGGTGTCGTAGTCACCCGCGGCCCGGAGCTGCTTCTGGATGGCGCCCTCCCGCTCGGCGCTCAGACGCTCGGCGGCAAAGGGTTTGAGGCGCTCCTCGAGGACCCGCAGGGGCGCGGTCTTGGGACGCGGCTCGCGGCGGCGCATGCGCGGACCGGAACTCGCCCGCTCGAGGCGCTTGGCGACCTCGGTCCGCGACCTGGGCTTGGCGAAGGCCAGGATGACCAGCGTGACGGCGGCAAAGACCGCCACGAAGACGACCAGGAGGAGGGCGAGGATGTTCACGATCCTGGCTCCGGCGAGTCGATTGAGTAGCAGGTCATGAACAATCCAGGCTAGACGTCCAGGGTGACGATGCGGCGGATGAAGAAGCTGCCGGTGGCGATCAGCACGGCGCAGAGGGCGATGAGAGCCCACCCCAGGGTCGAGGTGAAGAGGACGCCCATGCGGTCCGGGGAGACGACGTAGAGAACCGAGTACAGGCCGACGGGCAGGAAGGAGAGGATCGTCCCCGAGAGCCGGCCCTGCGCGGTGAGCGTGCGGATCTGTCCCTGGATTCGCCGACGCTCGCGCATGGTCTGTCCGAGGTTTTCGAGGACCTCGGCCAGGTTGCCGCCCGTCTGGCGCTGGATGATGAGGGCCGTGCAGAAGATGTCGAGGTCGTCGTTGAGCATGCGCTCGGACCAGTTGGTGAGCGCTTGATCGAAGGCGACGCCCATGCGGATTTCCTGGAGCACCTCGGTGACCTCGGCAGCCATCGGGTCGGTGAATTCCTGGGTCACCATCTCGAGGGCCTGCTGCACCGAGAAGCTAGACTTCACCGCGTTGGCGATGATGCCCACCATGTCGGGCAGTTGTTCCTCGAATTCTTGCTGGTACCGGCGCCACTGGAACTCGAGGTACCGATCGGCGCCCAGCCAGATCGCGCCGCCGAAGAGAGCGGCCAGGAAGAGGCGCGGCAGGATGCCCGGGCCGATCGCCAGTCCCAGCACGGCGAAGAGCCCCGACACCAGGGCCTGGTTGCGGGTGAAGCGTTCGGACGAGAGCGGGTTGCGGGTGCGCGCGAGCCCCGCCTCGGTGTGTTCGAGGTTGCGCTCGAGGAAGCGCTCGACCGGGTCCTTGAACCGGGGAGCGAGCGCGAGGGTGACGAGTCCCGCAGCGACGAACGCGAGTACGAAGACGAGCAGCAGGACGAGCCGCTGATCCATGTCGGGTCTATACCCGGCGCCTGCCAGGAACTCATTTCGGACCCGGACCTACCGGCAGATCGCGGACACGATGCGCGTGCGGGCGGGCGTGCGGGTTGCCCGGAATGCTATGCTGCGGGCATGCCGATGCGGCCCCTCGAACGGTCCCTCGCCAGCGCGCCCGCGGGTCAGCGCGAGCCTTCGGGCGGGCGCCCTTCGGACCTCGCGGCGCAGGTCGGGCCGGAACGATCAAGGCCACGGTGGCGCGGGCGGGGCGCGCTCCTGACGATCCTCGGCAGCCTCGTCTTGCTCTCGGGGTGCCTCTCGGGAAACGCCGCGTACCTGCGACTGTCGACGAGCTACCGGATGCCCCGCGAGTACGCGGATCCCCGCACGTACTCCGCGGTGGTGGATGCATGGACCCGGGTCGCCGATCTGGGGCTCGGCGGCGGCCTCGCGGCGACGCTCGAGGATCCAGCGGTCGGCGCCGAGATTTTGGCCCGAGACGCCGCGGTCAGCCAGGCGGCGGGCCCGCCCGGGTCGGATGCCCGGGCCACGTGGCGGGCGCTGTACGGCGACGGGGATCGGTTGCCGATCAAGATCGTCTGGCGCTTCGACCGCCACCTCTACGAGCAGTCGATCCTCGATCCTGGCTCGGGGTGGACGTTTACCCTGGTCGATGACCTCGGGTTCAAGTATTCTCCCGTCGCTCACGACAGGCTGACCGTCGTGCCAAACCGGAGGCTCTGGATCGGGGAGTTCACCCTGTGGTTCCCGCGCCGGAGCCTGGGCGGGCGAACCCTGTTCACCAGCCACACGCGGGATTTGACCCTCGAGATCGTCGGCACGCCGGGGCAGGCCCGGATGACGTGGCGGTTCCTCCCGCTGCTCGACAACGAGCAGTTCGGCCTGTTCGACCAGATGGACTCGCCAGGGGCGGCCAGTTGCCGGCGTCCGGTCCCCACCGAGAGGCCCGCGGCGGCACCCACGCCCTCGCCGACCGCCAGCATCACCATCTAGCGAAGATGGCCTCGATTCCCGTATCCGAGCTTCCCGCGGCAGATGGCGATCGGCTGCCCCTGGTGGTCGTGGCCGGTCCGACGGCGGCGGGAAAGTCACAGCTTGCCCTCGACCTGGCTCGTCGCCTCGGTGGGACCATCGTTTCGGCAGATTCGCGCCAGGTCTACCGCCGGTTCGACATCGGCACGGCCAAGCCCACGCTTGCCGATCGGGCCGAGGTCCCCCACGAGATGATCGACGTCGTCGAGCCGACCGAGACCTACACCGTGGCGCGGTACCAGGCCGATGCGCGGGCGGCGATCGCCCGCACGCACGCGGCCGGTCGCTTGCCGCTGGTCGTGGGCGGAACGGGCTTCTACATCCGGGCAGTGCTCGGCCACACGCCGGTTCCGCCGGTTCCGCCCGATCCCGAGCGACGCAAGCGCCTCGAGGCGCTCCCGGATCTGCACGAGCGCGTGCGAGCGGTGGATCCCGAGGCGGCCAGCCGGCTGCACCCCAACGATCGATTCCGGCTGGCGCGAGCGCTCGAGGTCTTCGAGGTCTCTGGCCGGCGGCTATCCGAGTTCAAGGCCGAGCCGGCCCCTTACCGCACGACCTACCTCGTCGTCGCCTTGTCCCGGGACCTTCTCAAGCAGCGCATCGACCGGCGCGTGGACGAGATGCTCGCCCTGGGCTGGATGGACGAGATCGAGCGGATCGTCACCGAGTACGGCCCGGAACTCGGGCTGCTCCAGACCCTCGGATACGCCGAGTTGATGGCGGTACGGGCCGGGAGGTTGACGCTGGATCAGGCCCGCGACCTCATCGCGCAGAATACCTGGCGCTATGCTCGCCGCCAGCTGGCCTGGTTCCGGCACGAACCCTCGGCCCGGTGGCTCGAGATGGGTGACGATGGTACGCTGGAGACCGGGATCGAGCGGGTCGAGCGCGAGCTCTCGGCCGGGATCGGTACGCGGTGATGGACCCGAGCCTTCACCACTCCCGAAGGAAAGGTCTGGTTGAAGCGGATTCCGTTTGCCAAGTGGCACGGCCTCGGCAATGACTTCATCCTCGTCGATCTGACGCGCCCGTTGCCCGGGGCTCCGGTCGAGACCGAGGCCTGGCGTCAGCTCGCGCCGCGCCTGTGCGACCGCCACATGGGCATCGGCGCGGACGGTGTCTTGCTCCTCAAGTCCGCACCCGAGGCGGACTTCGAGATGATCGTCGTCAACGCGGACGGGTCGGTCGCCGAGATGTGCGGGAATGGCCTGCGCTGCGTGGCGCGGTTCTGGGGAGAGGGTGCCGGCGGTCGCAAGCGGCAGCGGGTTCTGACGGGGGCCGGGCTCCGCTGGCCCGAACTGCTGGCGGATGGCCGCGTGCGCGTCGAGATGGGCCCTCCGCGCCTGGCCCCGGGCGACGTCCCGATCTCCGGCGTCGACGGGCCGCACGCGATCGATATCCGGCTCGATCCCCCGGGTTTCGCGGTGGCCTGCGTTTCCATGGGCAACCCGCACGCCGTCGCTTTCGTGCCCGACCTCGACCGGGTCGACCTCGATGCCGTGGGGAGGCTCGTGAGCACCCACGAGCGCTTTCCCGAAGGGGCCAACGCCGGCTTCGCCCAAGTCCTCGGGCGCCAGGAGCTCAAGCTGGCCGTATGGGAGCGCGGCGTCGGCCCCACGCTCGCATGCGGCACCGGGGCATGCGCTGCGGCCGTCGCCGGGATCGTCACGGATCGCGTGTCCAGTCCCCTGGTCGTACACCTGGCGGGGGGCGACCTCGAGGTCGAGTGGATGCCCGGACGGTCGGTGTTCATGACCGGGCCGGCCGAGCCGGTCTACGAGGGCGAGATCGACCCGGAGCGCTTCCGGCCTGTGTAGGCGATCTGCGGTCGAGTCGACCGGGCGAAGAGGTCAAGGCGGTGCCGATTTTCCTGGCCTCTCGTATGATGGAGGAAGAGCAGGCGGGCGCCTGTCCGCTGGACCTTCGGGTCCGGGCTGATGGCCCGGTAGGCCTCTTCTTGGGACGAGTCTTGCAACCGATGGCGATTTCCAACCAGCTCCAGGGCCTCGTTCGCGAGGCGTACGAGGACCGCTCCCGGCTCGGCCTGGTCGAGACGCGCCAGGCGGTCGAGGAGGTCATCGCGTGCCTCGATCGCGGCGAACTGCGCGTGGCCGAGAAGCGCGACGGCGAGTGGATCGTCAACGACTGGGTGAAGCAGGCGATCCTGCTCTACTTCGCGCTGCGCCCGGTCGAGCGGATGGGCGAGGGGCCGCTGTTCTTCCACGACAAGATTCCCCCCAAGCGGGACATCCAGCAGATCCGGGTCGTGCCGCCCGGGGTGGCTCGGTACGGATCCTTCCTCGAGCCCGGGGTCATCTTGATGCCGGGCTACGTCAACATCGGGGCCTATGTCGGAGCCGGCACGATGGTGGATACGTGGGCCACGGTAGGGTCATGCGCGCAGATCGGAAGAAACGTGCACCTCTCGGGCGGCGTCGGGATCGGCGGCGTGCTGGAGCCGCCCTCGGCTCGCCCGGTGATCATAGAGGACGGGGCCTTCGTGGGCTCGCGCTGCATCGTGGTGGAGGGGGTGATCGTCGAGGAGGAGGCCGTGCTGGGCGCCGGTGTGGTCCTCACGGCCTCGACGGCGATCGTGGACGTCACCGGGAGCTCGCCCGTCACGATCAAGGGCCGCGTGCCGGCGCGCAGCGTCGTGATTCCCGGCACGATTCCCAAGCGCTTTCCCGCCGGGGAGTATCACGTGCCCTGTGCGCTCGTCATCGGACAGCGCAAGGCCTCGACCGATCGCAAGACGTCGTTGAACGACGTCCTGCGGACCTTCGAGGTGGCCCTTTGACCGGGCGAATCCGGGGTGCCTCTCGGGCCCGGCTGGCCGGGCCGGCTGACCCGTCGACGGATCGGCGCCCGGGGGGGTGCGAGGGGCGTCGGCCTTGACCAAGGACCTGGCGGATCGCCTGGCCGCGTTGACGCTGGAGCTGCTCGCCGTGCCATCGGTTACGGGCGACGAGGCGGCCATCGCCGGGCGAGTCGCGGCCCTGGCGGGCAATCGTGGCTGCGAGGTGCGCCGGCACGGAAATTCCGTGGTCGCGCACCGAGCCGGGCCGGGACCGGCCATCGGGCTCTTCGGCCACCTCGATACGGTCTCTCCGGCAAAGGATCAGCCGGTCGGGCGGCAGGGCGATCGCCTTCTTGGCTGCGGGGCCTCGGACATGAAGGGGGGGCTGGCCGTGATGCTCGATCTGGCGGCAGCCGCTCCCGTTGCGGCCGGCAGCCAGGCGGCCGACCTCTGGCTGGTCTTCTACGATCGCGAGGAAGGGCCGTACGAGAGCAACGGCCTCCGGACGCTGCTGCCGCTCTTGCCGAGGCTCGACCTTGCCATCGCCCTCGAGCCGACCGGCAACGTCGTCCAGGCGGGCTGCATGGGCGGCATCCACGCCCAGGTGACCTTCCGGGGCCAGCGGGCGCACAGCGCGCGGCCATGGCAGGGGCGCAACGCGATCTACGGTGCCGCCGGGGTCCTGCGGCGCCTGGCGGAACTTTCGCCCCGCGAGGTGCGGATTGCCGGCCTGCCTTTCTACGAGGTCATGTCGGCGACGATGGCCACGACGGCAAATTCCCGTAACGTGGTTCCGGATGCGTTTACCGTGAACGTCAACGTGCGCTTTGCTCCGGGCCGGACGGCCGCCGAGGCCGCCGCCGAGCTGGTGGATCTCGTCGCGGGCGAGGCGGAGGTCGCGATCGTCGACGCGGCTCCTGCGGGAGAGGTTCGCGTGGACCAGCCGTTGCTGGCCGGGTGGATCCAGCGTGCGGGCCTGGCGGTCGAGCCCAAGCAGGCGTGGACCGACGTGGCCCAGCTCACCGCCGCTGGAATCCCCGCGGTCAACTTGGGCCCCGGCGACCCCGCGCAGGCACATCAGGCGGGAGAATGGGTGGAGATCGAAGCGCTCGTAACTTGTCACGAGCTGCTTTCGGACCTGCTCGGTCCCAGGTCTTCGGAGCCACGGCGCGACCGGAGCGGGCAGTCGTGAACCCCGTCCTGGCGGGGATCGGCCCATCCCTCATCCGCGAGCTCAACAGCCGCAAGCAGCCGGGCGACATCGATCTGGGGCTGGGCGAGCCGCGGCTGGCGCCCGATGGCGCGCTGCTGGCCGAGGCGGCAGCCTGGGCCGCCGACGGTTGCCGGTACGGTCCTAATGCCGGGGACGCTGAACTCCGGGGGATCGTCGCGGGGCATTTTGGGTACGGCGGTCTCGACCATGCCGAAAACGTCTGCATCACGGTTGGTTCGCAGGAGGCCATCTTTTTGGCGATCAAGACCCTCTGCGATCCAGCTCGCCACGAGGTCCTGGTCGTCGAGCCCGCGTACCCCCTCTACCGCAAGATCGCGCAGATGGAGGGCGTGCCCAGCTGCGGCGTGGACTTGCCGGCCGAGACGGGTTTCGCGCTGCGGGCCGGACGGGTGCTCGCGGCCGTGTCTGACCGGACGCGGTTGATCGTCCTGTGCAGTCCTGGCAATCCCACGGGACGGATCGCCCCGCGCTCCGAGCTCGTCGAGCTGGCCCTGGGGCTCTTGCAGCGGTCCGATCCGCCGTTCGTCCTGGTCGACGAGGCCTATCGCGAGCTGTATCTCGGCGACGATCCTCCGCCGCAACTGGCGGACCTCTACCCCCGCACGGTGGTCGCTGGCAGCCTGTCCAAGAGCAATGCCCTGACCGGCCTGCGCCTGGGCTGGCTGATGGGGCCGACCGATGCGATCGCCGCCGCCACCCGCGTGCACCAGCTCGTGTTGACCAGCGCCAGCACGCTGTCCCAGCGGGTGGCCCGCCTCCTGTTCGAGAACCATCGGCTCGGCGACCACCGCGCCCACTACCAGGCCAGCTGGACGGCCTACCGGGCGGCTCTGGCGGCTCATGGCCTCTACCACGTGATTCCAGAAGGCGGTTTCTACG
>JAJYIO010000079.1 GCA_021790035.1 bacterium
CTTCGTCGACGATTCCGGCTTCGAAGAGCGAGCTGAACACCTCGGGATCGTACAGGGTGTCCGACGTGTAGACGAAGGACTTGCCGGCGTGGAAGACCTCGAAACCCACGCACGGCACCGAGTGCAGTGTGTACTGGAAGTAGAACTCGGCTCCGTGAATGCGCATCGGCGCGCCGATGGAGATCGGAACGTAGTCGAAGAGGAGCTCGAACGACTTGCGATCCATGCCCACGAGCTGGCGGTACTTCTGGATGAAGCTGCCGAGGATCGTGGGCGTGGCGTACAGGTGTACGCGGCCCTCCGAGAGGATCTTCTGCAGCGTGCCCCCATCGTGGTCTGCATGACAGTGAGTCAACAAGATGCTATCAATGAGCTTGGGGTTGATCTCCTGTTGCTTCATCCACTCGGTGGTGTTGACCGGGGGATCCACCAGGATGCCGCGGTGGTTGGCCCAGATGATGAAACCGCTGGTCATCGTGTTGGGATCGAAGCCGTGGCCCGTCCCGATGAACGTGATGCCGAAGGTGGGTGGCTGGAAGGGGACGGTGCGCTCGGCTGGCTCGGGCTCGGGCTCGGGAATCGGCGGGATCTCCGCAAATTCGGCGACGACCTGGCCGGAATCAGAGATCGTGTAGCCATGGGGGCCGCGACGGATCTCGACGTTGCCGATCACGGCCCGGTCGGCGCGGTCAAAAACGACGAACTCGAGCATGTCGTCGAGTTCCGTTCGCTTGCCGGTGAAGGGGTTTTGGCGGAAATGGGCCATCTCTGCCGAGAGATCGGGCACGGGGCCGGCAAAGACCTCGCCGGTGACGTCGACCTTGGCAGGGCCGAAGACCGCCTCCCGCATGACCGTGGCGATCGCCCGCCGCTGGCCCGGCTGGCAGATGCAGATCGTCTTCTGGCGGCGGGCGAAGAAGTTGAAGTAGATCGGGAACTCGAGATCCGCCAGCGAGATCCCGCGCAGGGAATCGAAGAGGCGATCGGGAATGAGGTACATCCGCGGGACGCCACCGGCGGTCGGCAGAGTGTCCTTGATCGTCTCGGGGACCGCGCCGAATTGCAGCGGGCCCTCGGATGTTTCGACCACCAGACCGCCGCGGGCGAGCGGCAGCAGGGCTCCGGACACGGCCACCTAGCTCCTCTCTCCCATGAGCGGAGGGTCCCGGAACACGCGCCCGGCTGCAGCTCGGAGCGGCCCGGTCGTGGAACCATTGACGAGGGTACGGAAAGAACTCCGTGGCATCTTGGAGATTCTTGTACCCCGAACAGCCCTCGGTAGTTCCAGGGGGAAGCGCAAGCGGCCGAACGGTGGTCTCGCCAGAGGAGAAAAGCCTTTGCGGCCGGGGGATCGGAGCCTTGGCGTGCGAACCTTTCGGTGGCGCGGACGTCAGCTGAAGTCAGGTCAACCTGAAGGGGGGCTAGTGAACGGCTGCGGTGTCCGAAGGCGCCTTGGCTCCCGAGTCCGCGGCCTTCATGCACCGGTACCCCACCCCGCGCACCGTCTTGATGACGACGGGGCAGGTCGAGAACCGTTCGAGCTTCTCGCGCAGGCGGCAGATGTGGACGTCAACCACGCGATCGTCGCCGAAGAAGTCGTCGCCCCACACCCGGTAGAGGATCGAGTCGCGGCTGATCGCCTTGCCGAGGTTCGAGACCAGCAAGAACAGCAGGCTGTACTCCTTGAAGGGCAACTCGAGCGGCTCGTCGTTGATGGTGACGATGTGCTGATCGGTATCGATGATGAGGCCATCGACCTGCAAACGGTTGGGGCTTTCGACCAGAGAGCGCTTGAGGCGATCCACCCGGCGGAGATTGGCCTTGACCCGGGCGGTCAACTCGATGAGGCTGAACGGCTTGGTGATGTACTCGTCCGCCCCGACGGCCAGGCCTACAACCTTGTCGGTGTCGGTTCCCTTGGCCGTGAGCATGATGATCGGCATGACGAGCTCGGGCCGGATCGTGCGGCAGACCTCGAGGCCATCTACATCCGGCATCATGAGGTCGAGGATCATCAGATCGGGCTTTTCGCGCCGGGCCGTGTCGATCGCCGTGCGTCCGCTGGCGACGGTCAGGACCGTGTACCCCTCGTACTCCAGCTGCTTCTGCAAAAGGAGGCGGATGTTGGGATCGTCGTCAGCAA
This sequence comes from bacterium, assembly GCA_021790035.1. Lineage (GTDB taxonomy): Bacteria > Cyanobacteriota > Sericytochromatia > S15B-MN24 > VGJW01 > JAJXWQ01. Next base: position 2,144 of record JAJYIO010000079.1, read on the forward strand.
CCAGGATCTTGGCCATCGAATGGGAACCTCCATTGCAGAGCGAGGAGCGGATGCTCTTGCTGACGGCATCTTACCACCGGGTTGCGCGTTCCAGATGGCGTCTCTGCTGCGGTGAGTTTGCCTTTTTTTGAACTTCTGCTAGCCCGGGCGACGTGTCGGCATCAGGGCATGCGCGATTTTCGTGGCGCTGATCCGCGCCAGCAAGCCATTCGAGGCGCCTCGCATCCTGGGCGCCGACCGGTTCGGGCGAGCGTGAGATTGTAATGCAGATTTGATTGCGAGGTGGCGCATCGCCCGTAAAATCCCCGTGCGGCAGGGGCATACGGCCTGGCGCCTGCTACAATCGACCGTATGCAGGAGATCCAGGTCCGGCCGGTTACAGATGTCGACGTTCGGCAGCAGGTTGCGAGGTTGGTGGGGATCGATCTTCCGCCTGAGGGGATGCTGGGGGTCTTCGCGACCTCCGAGGCCATCGATGGCATGGCGCTGAAGGCCATGCTCCAGGGGCAGGTAGATGCCCTGTCGCGTGCCATCCAGCCTGATCCCAGCACGATCCGGGATCCGCTGACGGGCCTCCTCACCCACAGCTACTTCCAGGAGGCCCTGGTCAAGGCGGTGGCAGAAGCCCACCGCTATGCCGGGATATTCAGCCTCCTCGTGATCGACATCGACTTCTTCACTCCGATCAACCGGCGTTACGGCTATGCCGTCGGGGATCAGGTATTGACGCTGGTCACCCAGGCCGTCAGCGACACGATGCGGACCTCGGACCTCGTGTCGCGATTCGGCGGGGACGAGGTCGCGGCTCTACTTCCCAAGACCGATCTGGACGGTGCCTGGATCCTGGCCGAGCGCATCCGGGAGAAGGTGGCCTCGCTGCACCTGGAGGTGTCGGGGTCGGTGGTGCCGGTGCTCATCAGCGCCGGGGTGGCAGAGCTCCGTCCCGACGAGTCTGCCGACAGCCTCGAGGAGCGCGCCCGCGCCGCGGTCGATGCGGCCAAGCGGTCGGGTCGCAACCGGTGTTTCCGCGCCGGGGATCTGCAGATCCCGGACGGCCAGGCCCTGGCCAAGGGCATACAGCAGCGCCGGGAGGCTTTCTACGATTCGGTGCAGGCCCTGGCGGCCGTGGTCGAGGCCAAGGATGCCTATACCAACTCCCACAGCCGATCGGTGGCCGAGTATGCCTATCGCCTGGCGCGGCGGGTCGGATTCGAGGGCGATCGCCTCGAGACCCTGCGTCTGGCAGCCACTCTCCACGATCTCGGCAAGATCGGAGTGCCGGACGCCGTGCTCAAGAAGCCCGGGCCCCTCACCGACGAAGAGTGGGACGTCATGAAGCGCCATCCCTCGATCGGACGGCAGATCATCGGCCATACCTTCCACCTCGGCGACCTCATCCCGGGCCTCTATTACCATCACGAGCGGTGGGACGGCCGGGGTTATCCCGAGGGCCTGGCCGGCGAGGCGATCCCGCTAGAGGCGAGGGTGGTGACCATCGGGGACGCTTACAGCGCGATGGTCGATGACCGCGTCTACCGCAAGGGGATGAGCCACGACACGGCGTGCAACAACCTGCGCAAGGCCGCCGGATCGCAGTTCGATCCCCAGCTGGTCGAGATCTTCATCGCGATGATCGAGGAGGAAGAACTCGAGGGTCGCAAGGTCGCCGATCCGGCCTGACCCTCTACGGGTTCGACGCTGGCGCTCGCGGACATCCGCCCTGGACTCAGTGGTGAGGCCAGGGCAGGCTGAACACCCCGCGGAGCACGAAGTAGAGCATTGCGAGTGCGTACCCGGCGCGCAGAGCCCTGCGAATCTTGCCGACGGTCGTGCGGCGGCAGTGCGGGCACGAGCGTGCGATCGCCTTGATCTCCCGCCTGCAGTAGGGGCAGGGAATCGAGCGCGAGGCAGAAGCCGGCGGCCGCCGCAGGAATCGCGTCCGGCAACGCTCCGAGCAGAACGCCTTGCCGTCGGTCCCGACTGCGAGGAAAGCCAGGCGCCCGCAGAAGTCGCAGTTGTCCACGCCGCCATGGTAGCGGGAATGGCGAGAGCGCCATGCTTGGACGGAGGGCTCCCGGTTCGACGGGAGCGGACCCGAGGAGTCGAACGCGGCCCGTTGCGCGGCGCAGTGACTGCACCGAGGACCCCTTGAAACGGAAGACGGTCTCGCGGAGCGTTCGACCGGGAACCGGATGTCGGCTACATCGGATGGGCCGAGAAGAACTCCCAGCTGCGCTCCGTGGCGGCCGGGCCCGCCGGATAGGTAAACTGCGAGCTGGCGTTTCCGCCCGACCATGCGTGGCCCATGGCATCGACCATGACTTGCTCCACGATGACCTGGCCACGGGTGTCCGTGTACCGCGTGTCGCTGAACCCGCCGCCGCCCTGCGCGGTGCCTGTTCCCGATTGCTGGCTCAGGTGTCCGGCACCCGCCATCTCGTCGGTCTGGATCCACTGCGCGGCTTCCTCGTCGGCATTCGTCATGTTGACCGTGTAGTCGGCCGTGCCGTGGAAGATGATCGTGGGCACCACGCGCCTGAACGGTCCCATCGCCTCGTATGCGGCCTTGGCCGGCCCCGCGGGATCGGGCCCCCCCATCGTCATGGCCGTCCAGGCCGCCGTCGCGTTGGTGGCCGCCTGGTACTCGAGGCCGGAGTTGGCCGAGACCGCCGCGAACACATCCGGGTAGGTGGCTCCCATGACGTTGGCCATGGCCCCGCCCGCGGAGAAGCCGGCGACGAAGACGCGGCGGGTATCGACGGCGTACCGGCTCTCGACCTGCTCGATCTCGGCGACGAACAGGGCGGGATCGCCGGCGCCGCGCTGCTGATCGGCTGGATCGAACCAGTTCCAGCACTTGAGCGCGTTCTGGTCCGAGGTCTGCTCTGGATAGAGGACGTAGAAGCCGTCTTGCTCGGCCAGGTCGTTGAAATGCGTGGCGGCGGCAAAGGAGTCGGGATCCTGCGAGCATCCATGCAAGGCCAGCACGAGCGGCAGCGGCTGGCCGGCCGCCACCTGGCTCGGGACGAAGAGCTTGTAGGTGTGGCCCTGGAACGCCACGGCGCCGAAGCTCCCGGCCGACGCCGCATTCAGGGTGCCGCCCGACGTGCCGAGGAGGGCCGGCGTGCCAAGCCCACCGCAGCCAGAGATGAGCAAGAGGGAGAGGGAGTTGCGAAGGAAGTTCTTCAACGTACACCTCGGCGATTGCCAGGTTACCGACCAGTTAAGCTTTCGTTCAATTCAATAGAAGACTTGCGTTACCCGGGCGTTACAGGCGAGCTAACACCTGCGGAATCACCGGAAGCCGGCGAGCCTTCGCCTGGCGAGCACCGCCAGTCAGGCCCATCGGCAGGTAGGTGCAGGGCGAGCCGATTCGAGCTGGCGAACGGGGATCAGAGCGCCCTGGAGTCTGCTGGCTGCCAGAGCTGGTCGAGCTGCGCGATCCACGCACCCCGGGTGTCCTCGGGGGCGAAGGATGCCTCCAGGCTGTTGCGCAGGACGGTGTATGCCTCGGCCGCGCCGAGCTCCGGATGCACGGCGAAGAGCTGGAGCAGATTGTCGTTGACGTAGCCACCGAAGTAGGCCGGGTCGTCCGAGTTGACCGTGACCTTGAGCCCGGCACGCAGGAGCTGGGGGAGGTTGTGATGCGCCAGATCCTCGAAGACGCACAGGCGCACGTTGGACAGCGGGCAGACGGTCAGGGGCACCCGCTCGCGCACGAGCCGCTCGACCAGGGCGGCGTCCTCGATCGCTCGCACCCCGTGGTCGATGCGTTCGGCGCCCAGCGCGTCGAGAGATTCACGCACGTAGGTGGGAGGCCCCTCCTCGCCGGCGTGGGCGACGCGGTGCAGGCCCAGGTCGGCGGCGCGAGCGAAGGCGCGGGAAAACTTGGCCGGTGGGTTGCCGCGCTCGGCCGAGTCCAGTCCGACTCCGCAGAAGTGCTCGCGCCACGGCAGCGCCTCCGCGAGTGTCGCCAGCGCGTCGTCCTCGGAGCGGTCCCGCAGGAAGCAGAGGATCCACTCGCTCGTCATCTGCAGCTCGTGACGGGCACGCCTCGTGGCGCGGGCAAAGGCTGGCATGAATACGTCGAAGCCGACGCCGCGACCGGTGTGGGTCTGCGGGTCGAAGAAGACCTCGGCGTGCACCACATGGTCCCGTGCCGCCCTCTCGAAGTACGCCCATGCCAGGTCGAAGAAATCCGCCTCGGTGCGCAGCACGTCGGCTCCGGCATAGTAGAGGTCAAGGAACGATTGCAGGTCGGTGAAGGCATAGGCGCGACGCAGCGCTTCGACATCGGGGTATGGTAACTTCAAGCCGTTGCGACGGGCCAGGGAGAAGATGAGCTCGGGCTCGAGCGTGCCTTCGATGTGCAGGTGCAGTTCGGCTTTGGGGCTGGCGGCCAGGAGATCCAGGGTGCGATCCTTGGAAATCGTGGTGGGGTGTTTGTGGGCAGGGCCTTGCGAGAGCATGGCAAGAGCGTACCCCGAATCGGAGCGCCAGGACAGCGGCCTGGGATAGGGTGTTGAATGTGGTCTCGTGCTGCGCCCCACGCGGCTGGCGTGGTGTGCCGATAGACGTCGAGGCTGCTAGCGGAAAGGATGGGCCGGACCCTGGAAAAGATGGTTTTGCTGCTGGTCGACGACGATCAGACCCAGCTGGATGCGCTCTCGGGATGGCTCGGAGCCCTCGGACATGAGGTCGTCACGGCCTTGGACGGGGCATCTGCGCTGGCCTTGCTGGCGGAAGGACCCTTCGACGTCATCCTGACCGACCTGGCCATGCCGGGCATGAGCGGGTTGCAGCTCCTGGCGATCGTCAAGGAACGCTTCCTGCCCACGCAGGTCGTCTTCCTCTCGGGCCAGGGAACCATGGACGATGCGATCGCCGCGCTGCGAGAGGGGGGCGCCTACGACTTCCTGCGCAAACCGATCTACGACTTCCAGCAGCTGCACCAGGTGTTGAAGGGGGCCATGCGGCGCCGTCAGGAACTCCTCCTTGTCAAGGATATGTTGGCCCGGGAGGTCAAACACACGGACCAGGCGGCGCCTGACTGGTTGGCCAGTCTCGACCTCGCGGAGATCGAGACTCTCCGTTTGCTGGGAGCCGGGCTGGATAACCGAGCCATTGCCGACCGGCTCGGCTTGAGCCCGAAGACGATCGGAAACCGCCTGACTCGCATCTTCCAGAAGCTCGACGTCCCCGGTCGTGCGCAGGCGATCGTGCTGGCCCACGGAGCTGGCTTGCGGTAGACCACGTAGGCGTCGGGATGTCTGTCCCGGGGATTCCTTTGTTAAGGTTGTCAAAGGAAGATGCCGCCCTGATGTCGTGACGTGCCGAGGAATGAGCACTCTTGAATCCGGGAACCGTTGCTCGTTAAGATTGAGGGACCGCATGGGGTGGGGTCTCCCGGGGTGGGTGTCCTCTCGCGCCCGACGCGGTGTCGAGTCATACGTTGGTTTAGGTTTAAGGGGAGGGATTCCTTGCGCTTGAACATCGGAACGAAGCTCATGAGCGGCTTCATCGGCGTCGCGCTGCTTGCGCTCTTGATGGGTGTCCTGTCCATGGTGCAGCTGCAACGGATGCACGGCGTCACGCGAGACCTCGCCAACAAGTGGCTGGTTTCGACCGGCTACGTGGGCGATATGGACTCCTCGGTCATTGCGATGCAGCAGGACCTCCTGGACGACCTGGTGGAGACCGATGCGGGGCGCCGGGGCGGGATCGAGAGCGACCTGGCCCGCGTCCGCAAGGAGGCCAAGGCTGCGTTCGCCAGCTACCAGCCCCTGATCGCTTCCAAGCAGGACAGTGACCTTTTCAGCGCGGTGACGACGGACTTCGCCGCCTTCGACGGCGCGCTCGGGCAGGCTCTGGCCCTGAACCGGGCTGGAAATAGCAGTGCCGCCCTCGGTGCCTTCAATTCGACCGTGCTGCCGAAGTTCACTGCCGAGCGGACCGCGTTGCGCCAGCTCAAGACTCTCAACCTCGATGGCGGGGACGCCGCGGCAAAGCAGGCGAGTTCCGATTTTCAGGGAGCTTTCAAGGTCAGTCTCGGTGCGATGGCCGTGATCTTGATCCTGGCCCTGGCGATCGGGATCTTCCTGGCTCGGCGGATTTCCTCGGGGGTGCGGGCGATTGCTCGCGCCGCGGCGGGGATCGCCGAGGGGGACCTCGAGCAGACGATCTCGGTCACGAGCAAGGACGAGATCGGCGACATGGCCCGGACCTTCGAGCAAGTGATCGGCAACCTGCAAGAATCCGCAGCATGCGCACAGGCGGTGGCTCGAGGTGACGCTTCGGCGCAGGTGACCATTCGCTCTGACAAGGATATCTTGGGCAAGAGCCTGCAGGAGATGACCCGGACCATCTCTCAGTTGCACCAAGAGACCGACGCGCTGATCGCGGCGACGAAGAACGGCCAGCTGGACACCCGGGGCAACGCCAAGGCG
>JAJYIO010000080.1 GCA_021790035.1 bacterium
TTCCGATCTCTCATCAAGGATCTCGAGGAGCAGATGCGAAAGGCTGCGGCCGTGCTCGAGTTCGAGACGGCCGCCAATCTCCGCGACCAGATCCGCCTCCTGCGCGAAAAGCAGGAGGCCAAGCGTCGGGATCTGCAGGCACGCAGGGAGGCCGGTCTGGCGGGCTGACGGCATCCGGAGAGCGTTCGAGGGCGGAGCGAGGCAGCTCTACGAGGGGCTGGCGTCGGCCTGAGAGCGTTCGGCATCCTTGAAGGCCATCCGGTAAAGCAGCAGGTAGGCCGCTTGCAGGCCGGCACCCAGGTAGAAGGGTAGGGAGAAGCGGCCGAGGTCGAATAGCCAGCCCGAGATCGCCGGCCCGGCGGCCTGCGGCAGCTGGAAGGACACGGTGTTGAGCGAGGCCGCCAGTGCCCGGCGTCCCTCGCGAACGAGACCGATCGCCAGCGCCTGCCGGCTACCCGCCGACCCCCGGTTGAAGCACGACCGCAGGAGGTAAACCGCGCTCGCCAGCGAGTAGGCGGGCATCAGCGGCAGGGCGACCAGGAGGAAGATGCCGACTCCCCGCATGGTCACCACGGAGTTGACGAGGCCGATCCGCCGGGCCAGGATGCCTGTCAGGAGCGCTGCCAGGGCGGTCGCCACGAAGGTCAGCGCCATCATGGGGGCGATCTCGGCCGGCCCCATGTGGAACTTGAGGGCGAACCAGTACGGGATGAGGGGACCCGTGAGGCCGATGGCCAGGCCGTTGAAGGCGTTCGTTACCACGAGCTTGGTGAGCTGGCGATTCTCTTGCCCCCGCACCGCCGCGTCGGATGCCAGTTCTGGCCGAGGTCGGTAGACGTCAGCGGCCGACGCCAGCGTCAACCACCCGGCGAGGCTGACCGCGGCCGTGAGGGCAAAGAGCGGCCGGTAGGCCAGAGGCCCGGGCAAGACCTGCTGCCAGAATGCCGGAAGCATCGCCAGCACCGAGCCTACGCCCATGCCAACGAAGCCGATCGCCATGTTCAGGCTGTACACCCATCCCATCTCGGAGGGTTCGGCCGTGTCGGCAAGCCAGGCTTGCTCTGCCGGCGAGAAGGGCCCGGCGGCGCCGTTGGCGCCCCTCCCGAATCCTGCGACCACGGCCATGATCGCCAGAACCGCCGGCTGTGCGGTCACGACGGAGAGGAGCCCGCAAGCGACGATCAGGAGCTGGTAAGCCTGTACCAGAGGCTTGCGGCGCATCCGGTCCCCGACGAAGCCCACCCCGAGCGCGAGGCCAGCGCCGAAGAGCCCCCCGCCCGCCAGCACGCCCCCGATCGCAGCGCCGGTCCAGCCCAGCGAGTGCAGGTACAGGGAGAAGTCGACCGCCAGGGCGCCCTGCCCGACGCTGCGAAAAAAGCGCGCTCCGAGGAGCCTGCGCGTGACCCGTGAAACCCTCTGCATGCAACCCTTACATGGTAGGCCTCGGCCCGGTTACCGGCAACTCGACGCCGGGAGCCTGCGAGCGGAAACTGGCCCGGGAGGCTTCGGAGCGGAGGTTTCCGGGGGCTCCTACAGGGAAAAGGCCCCGATCGTCGGATCGGGGCCTTTCGGTGTAGAGCGGATATCGTTCTAGAAGAGGTAGTCCAGACCCACCTGGGCCTCGACCACGGTCTGCCGGACGATGTTGTTGGTCGCCCCCTGGGCGCCAGCCTGCGAGGTCTCGCCAGGCTCCTGGGGGATGACCAGGTAGCTGCCGACCCCGCCGCCTTCCTCTGCGACCGGAGCGTTGAGGTACACCGGAATGTCGAGGGTCAAGCGGGTGTTGTGGTTGAGCTTCCAGTTGATGGCCGGGGTGATCTCGGACATCGGACCGTTGTTGCCGAAGATCGAGTTGCCGATCGTCGGCTTGTTGTTGACCGTGACCGTCGGGGCCATGTTCTGATCAGGGAACAGGACGCCGTACCGGAGGGCAACCTCGAAGGGGTTGAAGTAGTACCCGACCTGGGCCTCGCCGCCGTTGAGGTGGACCTCCTGGCCCATCACATCGCTGTACTGGCCCCAGTCGTACTCTGCTTGCGCATCGAGGCCCGTCGCGTCCGAGAAGGGCACGTGCAAGGCGTAGTCGCCACCGGCCATGGCCATCTGGCCCTGGTTCTGGTCTTCGCCGGCGTAGTTGGTGGGGACGCCAGCGCTGCCGGCGCTGCGGCTGACGTACGGGTTGAAGTTGCTGTCGATCAGCAGCGGCTTCTGGAAGATGTAGGGACCGCTGTTGTTGCCCCAGACGTTGAACGCGGTGGAGTGGCCGATCGTGGTGTCCTTGACGAACAAGCCGTTGAGGTAGAAGCCCTGACGGGTGGTCGTGGACTGGACGTGCTCCTTGAGCTCGTACGGATCGCCACCCTCGTTCCCGACGCCGAGGCGCAGGGTGATGATGGGGGTTCCGAAGAGCTGGGGCAGGTACCGCGTGGGAACGTCGCGGCCACCGGGGCCCTGGATGCCCAGGATGAAGCTGGCGGGGCCACCCGTGTACTCGAGGGCGCCGCCCAGGGCTCGACCGGTCTGGAATCCCATGAACTCCGAGACCTGGTCGTTGAACAGCCGTGAATCCGAGCTGGTCAACTGCTCGCGGCCATAAGGAATCTTGAACTGACCGACGCGGATGTGCATCCCGGCGACGAACGGCACGTCAACGCCGGCGTCAAGGAGGCCCAGCTGCGCGTTGGTGGTCCCGGGAGCATTGGGGCCCAGCTCGAAGCGGGTGAAGTAATGGGTGTCGCCAGTCTTGCCGGTGACTGCGAGCCGTGCCCGATTCAGGTACATGTAGAGCCGGTTATCGCTCCGCATCTTGTCCTGGAGGTTCTGGAACGTGAAAGTCCCCTGCAGGCTGGTGTCGAGGTTCACCGTGGTGTTCTTGGTCTTCACCACCTGAACCGCGTAGCTGGGGGCCGCCAGGCCAAGAATGAGGAGCGAGGCGGCCAGTGGGGGTGCGATGAGGCGAATTTTGTGCATGTCATTCCCGCCCTGTTGCGGCTAGGGCGCTCCTTTATACGATCCTATCATCAAGCATCACCCACGGAGCGGCGGTCCGTCGTATCTACTCATCTTCTCGGATTGGAAGGCCAACGTGGCCAAGTGCCGAGTCGCTTGCAGTCCTTGGTCCCGGAGCCCAGGCCCGGATTTGGCCGCCGACGGGACTTGATTCGGTGGAAAACACGTGCATCGGTCCGAGAAATACGTTAGCGCGCCATGCGAGTGGACTTCAGCTTGAGATCCTGCTACGCGGCCTCTGAAAGCCCATGTGGGCAGTTTATGTCTGGTAATTAAGTTTGATTGCCGGATCTCGGTGCGGTACGGCACCTGACTGAAAAAGGTCGGGACCGTATCCGGTTTGAACGGGTCCCGCGACGCCGTCCTGGATATCTCCCGACGGTTGGCGGCCTGGCCGGGTGGTAACGTGTGAGGGTGGCCGACCCGTACCAGATCCTTTCGACCCTCGCCCGACACGAGGATCGCGCCACGTTCCTGGCTACCGACACGCTGACCGGTCGGCGCGTCATCCTCAAGGAATTCCTCTTCGACGTGTCCTGGGGGCCCGCGGAGCTCGATCGGGGGCGGCGCGAGCTGCTGCGCGAGGCCAGATTCTCGATGGATCTCGACCACCCAGGCGTGGTGAGGGTCGAGCGCGTGATCCCCGAGGAGGATCGCTACCGGGTCGTCCTCGAGTACCTGGAGGGCTGCCAGTCGCTCCGTGAGCGGCTCTCACGGGGCCTGCCCGACCTCGATGAGGCCCTGTCGATCGCCATCCAGATCGCCGGGGCACTGGCCTATGCGCACGGAAAGGGCGTCGTTCACCGCGACGTCCGGCCAGAGAACATCCTGCTGGCCGGTAATATCGCCAAGATCTCGAACTTCGGCCTGGCCCGCAAGGCCGAGCAGGGACGAGCGACCTCGGACCTGCGCGAGCTGGTCTTTGACAATCCCTATGCCGCGCCCGAGCTGCGCCAGGGCGAAGGGCAACCGCGGCCCGATGCTCGCGCGGACGTGTACTCTCTCGGTGCGGTGCTCTACGAGATGCTCACGGGTCAGCCGCCGCGCATGCAGGAAGGCGGGACCTGGGATCTGCCAAGCGAGTTCGTCCGCGACGTGCCCGCGGCCCTGGATGAGACCGTTTTGCGGGCGCTGCGGATCGATCCCCTGCAGCGCCTGTCGACCATGAACGCCTTTCGTGAGCGGCTCCTGCAGGCCCGGGATCGTCTCCCCGAGCATTCCGAGTCGCCCAGCGTGCGCTACGGGACCCGGCGTCTGGTCAAGCGCACGCCGAGCAGCCTGGTCTATCAGGCGATCGATGCCAAGCTGCAGCATCCCGTTGCGCTGAAGCGCGTCCTCCTCGATCCCGCCCTGACGCCGGAGGCGCGCAAGCACGAGCTCGACGCCGTGCTGCGCGAGGCCGTGGCCGCGTCACGGCTGGTCCATCCGGCGATCGTGCGCATCCTCGACCACTTCGTCGAGGACGACGATCCCTTCGTCGTCACGGAGTGGCTGGAGGGCCAGAGCTTGCGGGAGGCCCTGGAAGGTCAGGGTGGGACCCTGGCCGTCGCGCAGGCCCTGGACCTGACCGTCGGGATCGCCGGAGCCCTTTCCTTCGCCCACCAGCGCGGCGTCATTCACCGCGGCCTCAAGCCCGAGAACATCATGGTTCACGCGGGCCGGGCCACGGTGCTCGATTTCGGCATCGCCGCCGTGTCGACGATCGACCGGCCCCTGGCCGCAGGGGCGCAGTACGTCGCGCCGGAGGTTCTCGCCAGGAAGGCGTTCGACGGACGGGCCGACGTCTTTTCCCTCGGGGTCATCCTCTACGAGCTGCTGACCGGGAGCAATCCCTATCCCGCCGAGGTCGTCCGTGGCGCCTATGCCTCTCGGGTCATGGCCGGCGGCGTGACCGCGGCGTCGTCGATCAACCTCGAGGTGTCGGCGGCTCTGTCGGCTGCGCTCTCGCGGTCCCTGGCCATCGATCCGGCCCAGCGGTTCGAGTCCGCGGAGGACTTCGCTGCGGCCCTGGAGCGGGCCCGGGGCAAGGGCGGATCCACGAGGCGGTGGGGCGTCCGGAGGATGGCGGCGTGGGTCTTGGGGGTGCTTGCGATCGCGGGGATCGGCGTCGCAGCCGCCTGCTGGCTCTTGCCATTCGGTCCGGGGCCCCGGAACCAGTCACCTGGGGTCGCGACGCCCATCGCGAGCTCGGACCTCGCACCGCAGGCGGCCGCGTCGGCTTCCGGTGGCATTGCCACGGACTCGGGCGGCGTGCCCATCGCCGCCGGGCAGGCCACGCTCTTGCCAGCCCAGGGCCCGACCCCGAGCACCCAGACACCGCCGCCAGCGAGCCTTCCGGCCCCCGAGGCGCAGCCCTCGCCGACCTTCCGGCCGGGTTCCGGGGGGATCGCCAGCCCATCCGCTGCCACCGGCGGAACGAGCGGATCGGCTGGATCTCTTTCGGCCGGGGATGTCTCCTGGGCCTCGAGCCCCCAGTCGATCGGCGGCGTGACGGTCGAGGTCGTCGCGGTCGATCCCGTGACGGATACCGTGCGGCTCCGGATTTCCAACGACTCGAGCGCTTCGGTCCGGCTGCTCGATCGTCCCGGATTGGCCCAGGTCACTGACAGCGCCGGGAACGACTTCAGCTCCGCCATCGACTATCCGACGGTCTCGAGCCAGCTTCGTGAGGTGGCTCCCGGCCAGGATCGGGTCGAGGGTAGCTTCACTATCGACCGGTCCCTGGACACCGCGGCGGACAACCTCGACATCACCCTCAGCGAGGATGGCGGATCCGGACGGGTCTTCACGCTGCAGGCCCACCGGCTGGTCCGGTAGAGGGCTTTCGGTCTGAAAAGAAATTCGGCCAGGAGAGCGCCAAGCTCCCCTGACCGAACGGACCCTGCGAGTGCTACACGAAGGCCATCGCCACCATCTTGCGGCGTACGTAGGCGATCTGGGTCTGCAGCGGGAGCTGCTTGGGGCAGACGTCGTGGCATCCCAGCAGCGACATGCAGCCGAACACGCCGTCGTCGTCGCCGACCAGCTCGTAGAAATCATCGTCGCTGCGAGCATCGCGAGGATCGAGCTTGAAGCGGGCGATCTTGTTGAGGCCGACGGCGCCGACGAAGTCCTGGCGCATCCGCGCTGTTCCACAACCGGCGACACAGCAACCGCACTCGATGCAGCGGTCGACCTCGTAGAGCTTCTCTGCGAGCTCGGGGTCCATGGGCTCCTCGATCCGGCGCAGGTCGATCTCCTGCTCCTTGGCGTGGATCCACGTCTCGAGGCGTTCGCTCATCCCGCGCATCCACTTGCCGGTGTTGACCGAAAGGTCGCCGATCAGCTCGAAGACCGGCAGCGGTGCGAGCGTGAACTCGTCACCGAGGTCCTTCGTGAGCTGGCGGCAGGTCAGCGCGGGCCGGCCGTTGACCAGCATCGCGCAGCTGCCGCAGATGCCAGCTCGGCAGACGTAGTCGAACTGCAGCGAAGGATCGAGCTTCTCGCGGATCTCGTTGAGCGCGATGAACAGCGTCATTCCATCCGCTTCTTCGAGCTCGTAGGTCTGTATGTGCGGCACGCTCTCGGGATCCTGCGGGTTGTACCGCAGGACGCTGATCTTGAGTTTGCGATGCTTTACCTCGTTCATAGTGGCAACCTCTCATCGATGCGCTCGTTGCGCCCACGCAACCGCTCCGGAAGCAGATGTTCGTATGGCATGAGCGCGTCTTGCACCGCGAAACGATCCGCGCCTTCCATCTTGGTTGTGATCTCGTCGACCTCCGCCTGTCGCCTGGCAGTGTCGGGGTGGTCGATGTAGTCCTTGGCACCGTAACCGCGCCAGCCTGGTGGCAGCTCCATCTTCATGACATCGAGCTGCTCGTAGTCGAGCGTCGGCAGCGTGTCGTTCTCGTCCTTCCACGCGGCGAGCGTTCGCTTGAGCCACTGCGCGTCGTCACGGCGCGGATGATCGACCCGGAAGTGAGCGCCTCGGCTCTCGTTACGGGTCAGCGCTCCGTATGCGATGCTGAGGGCCACCTTGAGCATCTTCTGCGTCCGGTAAGCCGTGACCAGCTCGGGGTTGGAGCCCGTGGACTTGCTGCGTACGCCCAGGTTACGGCTCTTCTTGAGCAGATCCTGGAGCTCGGCGACCGCGGATTCGAGCTCGGCCCCGTTGCGGAAGATGCCGACCTTGTCGGTCATGATGTCCTGCATCCGAGCGCGCAGACGAGCGGCGTCCTCGGTGCCCTTGCCGTGGAGAAGGCCGTCGAGCTTGGCCTGCTCGCGGGCGACGAACTCGCGGATGAGGCCGGTCGAGACGTCGAGATCGTTCTCGGTCCGATCGCAGAAATCCGCGACGAACTCTCCCACGATCATGCCGGCGACAACGGTCTCCGCGACCGAGTTCCCGCCGAGCCGGTTGAAGCCGTGCATATCCCAGCACGCAGCCTCGCCTGCGGCGAACAATCCCTTGAGGGTCGGGCTCTCGCCGGTGGCCTTGGTCCGGATGCCGCCCATCGTGTAGTGCTGGCCGGGTCGGATCGGAATCCACTCCTTGACCGGATCGACGCCGTTGAAGTACTTGGCGATCTCGTACACCTCGCGCAAGTTGTGCTTGATGTGGTGCTCGCCCAGCAGCGTGATATCGAGCCAGACGTGCTCGCCGAACCGCGACCTGGCCCCCTTGCCACTGCGGATGTGCTCCTCGATGCGCCGGGAAACGACGTCGCGCGAGGCCAGTTCCTTCTTCTCGGGCTCGTAGTCGGGCATGAATCGATGGCCGTCGACATCCCGTAGCAATCCGCCATCGCCACGGGCCCCTTCGGTGAGCAGGATCGCGGCGGGGAAGATGGGCGTCGGGTGGAACTGCACGGCCTCCATGTTGCCCAGGGCCGCGGCTCCGGTCTCCAGCGCGAGTGCCATCCCGGTGCCCTCGCAGATGACCGCATTGGTGGTCACCCGGTAGACGCGACCCGCGCCGCCCGTGGCGATGGTCGTCGCCTTTGCGATGTAGGCGACGAGCTCGCCGGTGATGAGGTTGCGCACGACCGCTCCGTGGCAGCGGCCGCCGTCATGGATCAGCGCCAGCGCCTCGGTCCGCTCGTGGACCGGAATTCCCTCGCCGATCACCTGGTCGCTCACGACGAAGAGCATCGAGTGGCCCGTGCCGTCCGAGACGTAGCAGGTCCGCCACTTCTTGGTGCCGCCGAAGTCCCGCTGGGCGAGGAGCCCGTGGGCTTCATCGCGCTCGGTGATGGTCACCTTCTCGCCGTTGATGATGACCTGGCGATCTCCCTTGCGCACGCGGCTCCACGGCACGCCCCAGGCTGCGAGTTCACGCACGGCCTTGGGCGAGGTGTTGACGAACATGCGCACGACTTCCTGGTCGGCGCCCCAGTCGCTGCCTCGAACGGTGTCCCCGAAGTGGATGTCCTCGTTATCGCCCTGGCCCTTGATGACGTTGCCCAGGCTCGCCTGCATACCGCCCATCGCT
>JAJYIO010000081.1 GCA_021790035.1 bacterium
GGTCTGGGGGAACTTCCGCAGCAGGATGATGAAGCTCGGCAACCAGCCGGTGTAAAGGATCCCGAGGAAGGTCGTCGCGACGTCGGAGATGCTCGCCATCTGCGGGCCTCGGTGCCCGTCGGCCGCTGCCTTGGGATCGAAGTGCGCGATCAGGTTCCAGTACGGAAACCAGGGCGCCCCTCGGACGATGAGGAAGAGGAACGAGAGTACGAACACGGCAGTCAAGAAGCTGCCGTGGAACCTGGTGCCCGAGAACAGCGTGAGGACCATGATGGCCAGCCCCGACGCGATCCCGAGGTAGCGCGCCGGGTGGTAGCCCTTGGCCTCGAACAGGTTGAACAGCTCGGTCGTGGCGAAGGCCCCGGCGACCAGCAGGCTGATCGTCACCCCCACGTCGCCCAGATACACCGCCGCCAGCACGACGATGACCGCCACGACGCCGGTCACGATGCGAAGGCGCAGCTTGTGCGCGTCCTTGATCCCGACGGGCGCGTGCTCGCTGAGCCCGTTCTCCTCGTCAAAAGGAACCTCGGGGTGCCCAGGCGGCTCGGGAGAATCAGAGGCGGACGGTGCGCCTGACGCTGCGGGATCTCGATCGGACATGTCAGGAAGGGAGGGCGGTTGCGACGTTCGCAAGGCGCAAGACCAGCGCGGGGTCCGCAGGGACCACCCAGAGTTCCACGGTCTCCGGGAGCGAGGCGGCGTCGCTGCTGGATTGGGTCCCGGTCCTCGCCCGGACTACCCGCCACGACGCGGGTTCGGCCACGGGATCGACCGCGGCCTCGAGCCGGTCCGGGGCGGGTTCGGCACCGCGTCGGGTTCGAGCGGGCGCCACGCAGGGCCGGACGAGAAGCTCGCACCCGGCCTCCTCGAGCTCCCGTCGGACCTCGTCGAGTGGCCGGGCCAGCAAACGATCGACCAGGACTGCCGTCAAACTTCCATGATCTCCGCTTCTTTGGTCGCCAGCGTCCTGTCGAGTTCGGCGACGAAGCGGTCGGTGGTCTTCTGCAAGGCATCCTGCTGATGCTTGCTCTCGTCCTGCGTGATCTCGCCCTTCTTCTCGAGGGCCTTGATCTTGTCCACATCGTCGCGGCGAACGTTCCGGATGGCGACCTTACCCTCCTCGCATTCCTTGCGGGCCAGCTTGACCAGCTCCTTGCGGCGCTCCTCGGTCGGCACCGGGAACACGAGACGGATCACCTGGCCGTCGTTGCTGGGGTTGAGACCGAGGTCCGACTTGAGGATTCCCTTCTCGATCGCCCCGAGCGCCGTGCGGTCGTAGGGCGTGATGAGCAGCGTCCGTGCATCGGGCGACGAGATCGTGGCGATGGACTTGATGGGGGTCGGGGTGCCGTAGTACTCGGCTTCGATCCGATCCAGGATGGCGGGCGCCGCCCGACCGGTACGGATGGCCGCGAACTCCTCGAGGACCTTCGCGACCGCGCGCTTCATCTTGTGCTCGGCTTCTTCGCGGATCTTGCTGGCGGCCTCGCCCGCCAAGGGAGCGGCGGTCTTCTTATCGTCCTTTGCCATGGTGCGAAACCTCTCCTGTCACGAGGGTGCCGATCGGCTCGCCCCTGGCGACTTTCTCGATGTTGCCCGGCCGCGAGAGGTCGAACACGATGATCGGGATGTCGGTATCCTTGCAGAGCGAGATGGCCGTTGCGTCCATGACCTTGAGCTCGAGGTTGAGCACGTCCTTGAAGCTGACCTGATCGTACTTGGTCGCATCGGGGTTCTTCATCGGATCCGAATCGTAGACACCGTCCACCTTGGTCGCCTTGAGAATGACGTCGGCGTTGATCTCGGCAGCGCGCAGGGAAGCGGCGGTATCGGTCGTGAAGTACGGGTTGCCGGTCCCAGCTGCGAAGATGACGACGCGGCCCTTCTCCAGGTGACGCACGGCGCGGCGCCGAATGAAGGGCTCTGCGACCTCATCCATGGCGATCGCGCTCTGGACGCGGGTCTTGATGCCGACCTTCTCGAGGCCGTCTTGCAGCGCCAGGCTGTTCATCACGGTCGCGAGCATGCCCATGTAATCGGCCGACGAGCGGTCCATGCCCGACGCCGACATCGCGACGCCGCGGAAGAGGTTGCCGCCCCCCACCACGATCGCCACCTCGACGCCATCATGGTGCAGGATGGCGACCTCGCGGGCGATGTGGCCGATGATGCGCGGATCGATGCCGAACGCCTTGTCGCCCATCAGGGCCTCGCCGGACAGCTTGAGCAGGATCCGGCGGTACTTGTATCCCCGCTCCCGGGGATCGATCGGAACGAGGGGGGCGGTATCCACGGTGAGTGCTCCAGCTGTCCTACTTGGTGCCCTGGGCGGCAGCGACCTCTGCGGCGAAATCATCGCTGCGCTTCTCGAGGCCCTCTCCGAGTTGATAGCGCACGAAGCGCCGGATATCGATCTTCTCGCCGAGCTTGGCCGTCTTCTGGCCGATGAGATCCTGGACCGTGATCTGGGGATCCTTGACGAACGACTGCTCGAGCAAGCAGATCTCCTCGAAGAACTTGTTGATCCGACCCTCGACGATCTTCTCCCGGACGCCCTCGGGCTTGGTCTTGAGATCCTCGGAGCCCATCTGGATCTCCTTCTCCTTGGCGCCGACGGTGGCGGGCACTTCCTCGCGCCGGACGTAGCGAGGCGCGGCCGCGGCGATGTGCATCGCGACGTCCTTGATCAGCTCGGAGAACTCGGGGCTGCGGCCCACGAAGTCGGTCTCGCAGTTGATCTCGACCAGCACGCCGATGCGACCGCCGAGGTGGACGTATGCGCCGACCTGGCCCTCGGAGGCAACGCGGCTCGCGAGCTTGGCGCCCTTGGCGATGCCCTTCTTGCGGAGTTCATCGACGGCCTTCTCGAGGTTGCCGCCAGCCTCGACCAGAGCCTTCTTGCATTCCATCATCCCGGCCCCGGTCATCTCCCGCAATTCCTTGACCAGGGCGGCTGAAATTTCCTTAGCCTCGGTAGCCACGTCGAAACTCTCCTTAATTCGAACCAGGTGGATTGGCAACATTGTACCAGGCGCACGCACCGAAGCTGGCAGGCCGCGCTGCGGGGCCGTAGAGATGGTCGCGCCCCGGCGCCAACGGCGCCGGGGCTTGTCTATGCGAGATCAGCCGACCTGGGCCGGCTCGACGCTCGGCTCACCCTCGCCAGCGGCGGCCTCGGTAAACTCGACCGGCGTCGTGCTCACCGTGGCAGCGGGCTTCTCGGTGCCGTGCTGCTCGCCCTGACGTCCCTCGATGACCGCATCGGCGACCTTGGCGGTCAGGAGCCGGACCGAACGGATGGCGTCATCGTTGGCCGGGATGATCCAGTCGATCTCGTCGGGATCGCAGTTGGTGTCAGCCAGGGCGACGATGGGAATGCCGAGCTTGCGGGCTTCGCGAACCGCGATGTGCTCCTTGCGCGTGTCGATGATGAAGAGGATGTCAGGCCGACGCTGCAGCCCCTTGATGCCGCCCAGCAGCCGTTCGAGCTTGGAGATCTCCTTCTCGAGGAGGATCACTTCCTTCTTGGGGAGGCGCTCGAAGGTGCCATCGGCCCGCATGGTCTCGAGTTCGCGCAGGCGAGCGAGACGCTTCTCGATGGTCGTCCAGTTGGTGAGCATGCCACCCAGCCAGCGCTGGTTGACGAAGTGCATGTTGCAGCGCTCGGCTTCTTCCTGGACCGCCTCCTGCGCCTGCTTCTTGGTGCCGACGAAGACGATCTGGCGACCCTCGAGGACCGAACTGCGCACGAAGTTATAAGCCTGATCCAGGTACCGCGAGGTCTTCTGCAGGTCGATGATATAGATGCCGTTGCGCTCTCCGTGAATATACGGGCGCATCTTGGGATTCCAGCGGCGGGTCTGGTGGCCGAAATGGACGCCCGCTTCGAGAAGCGATTTCATGGCGACGACCGGCATGGGTGAGGTACCTCCTGATGAAAAGCGTTCGCAAGGTGCGAAGGCTTGTTTGCGTAATCCTCCGCCGGCTTCGACTCGTCGAGGGCCCGAATCTGGCCTGGCCAGAAACCGGGCGCCCCTCTTCGATCCACCGGCGTGTGAAATGCCCTGTCGATGCAGGGCGTATCCAAAACCTGGTCATCCTATCACGCATCTCCGGTCGGGGCAAGGGATCGTCATGACCGAGAGTTCAGTCGCCATGCCGTCTCCGGCCGCTCTCCCGATGCGGGGCGGGAGGCTCCCGTATAATGGGGCGTCCCGAGGTAGATCCCGCAAGCCGAGGTAACCGCAGTCATGCCTACCGTACAGACCGTCCTGTTCGAGGCCGTCGAGATCGACGTCTCGAACAACAAGCAGCTCTTCATCCATCCGATCCATCGCGTGATCGCCGAGCAATTTCCCATCACGCTCAAGTTCGCCATCCTGAGCTGCTGCTACGACCTCAAGCCGGGGCAGTACTCGTGCCGTCACACGTTCCTCTCCGCCGACAAGAAGCAAAAGATCATCGATTACTCCCACGATGCCGTCCGTCTCGAGGCCGAGGGCGGGGGCATGGGATTCCGGACGACCTTCGAGAACCTCAAGATCGACGCTCCGGGCAAGTACTGGGTGCGTGCGGAGGTTCCGGGATTGCGTGCCGAAGATGTCCTCCTTCGGATCGAAGAAAAGAAGAAGGGCGCTCCCCGCCTCAATATCCGGGGCTAGAACGCTTCTTCAAGCCTAAAAACTTCATCTTCTTTGCGCAATTTTGACGCAAAGAACCGATGGTAAGCTGCCATCAGCAGCCTGACGCCGGTCGATACGGCAAGACTGCGCGCATGAGTACTTGCGAGGTCTCGTGGAGCGTGCGTCCGATCACGGCGCAACTGGGCCGCAAGTCGGACGCTATGGGGTAGATGGGCGTGACAAACCCGTGACATCTAGGCGGGACGACCCGTGTAGGATGTCAGACGAAGGACCGCCGAAGGGCCGGTCGATTCAGGAACAGGCCCTTGCCTAGAAAGAGCGGGCGGATGGAGCGGAAATTCGGGCCTCGGGCCCGCCGGCACGGAGGATCTGGGTCGTGGATAGGCTGATCATCGACGGCGGCCGTCCCTTGACCGGAACGATCCCGATCAGCGGAGCCAAGAACGCCGCTCTGGCCCTCCTCGCCGGATCGTTGCTGGCCTCCGAGCCCACCGTTTTGCGCAACGTTCCCAGGTTGGTCGACATTCACGTCATGACAGAGGTTCTGGCCTCTCTCGGGATGAAGGTCGATGCCACCGTGGACGGCGCTTTGCGGCTGGACGCCAGTTCGCTCACGGATTTCACCACGCCGTACGACCTGGTCACCCGCATGCGGGCCTCGTTTTTCGTGCTGGGACCGGTGCTTGCCCGCCTCGGGCAGGCGCGCATTCCGCTACCCGGTGGCTGCGCCATCGGATCGCGTCCCGTGGATCTTCACCTCAAGGGGTTGCGAAGCCTGGGAGCCAAGGTCACCATCGAGCACGGCTACGTCGAGGCCTCGGCCGATCAGCTGGTCGGAGCGCCGGTGTACCTCGATTACCCTTCGGTCGGTGCCACCGAGACCATCATGATGGCGGCCACCCTGGCCGACGGCACGACGACGATCGACAACTGCGCTCAAGAGCCCGAGATCACGGACCTCGCCGAATTTTTGATCGCCATGGGTGCCCGCGTCGAGGGCGCGGGAACCGAGCAGATCACGATCCACGGCAGGCCGCGCCTCGAAGGGGCTGACTTCACCTGCATCCCCGACCGGGTTGAGGCCGGAACCTTCCTCATCGCCGGCGCCATCACGGGCGGTGACCTGACCCTTACGGGGGTCCGTCCCGAGCACCTGGCGGCGCTCATCGGCAAGCTCCAGGAAATGGGGGCGATCCTCACCGCTCCGGATGGAGATGTCCTGCGGATCCAGGCTCCCGAGCGCCTGAAGGCGGCCGACGTTCGCACGATGCCGTTCCCTGGCTTCCCGACGGACCTGCAGGCCCAGATCATGGCCTTGCTGGCCGTTTCCGAGGGGACGTCCGTCATCTCCGAGACGGTCTTCGAGAATCGCTTCCTGCACGTCGACGAACTCCTGCGGATGGGCGCCAACATCAAGACCGAAGGCAACGTGGCGGTGGTCCAGGGCGTGGACAGACTATCCGGGGCGGAGGTCCGTGCCACCGACCTGCGGGCCGGTGCGGCGCTGGTGCTGTCGGGTCTGGCGGCTCGGGGGCATACGATCATCTCGGGAGTGCACCACATCGATCGCGGCTACGAGGACCTCGAGCGCAAGCTCGTCGCTGTCGGCGCTGCCATCGGCCGTACCCAGGTCGAGGGGCAGGCAAGCGATCCGGCGGCGCAGGTGCCCGGCCTGACTCGCTGAACCCGGTGCTGTCTGCGCTGCCCCCGCCTTCTGTTTCGGCGGTGGCCGTATGCGCGGAACGCTCCCCGGGTGGGTCTGCGCCCGGCCGGCGGGTTTCCCTGGCGCCGAGGGCGCCGGGAAGGCCGAGCCACGGCTCTCCTGTCCGGTTGACGACGCTCTTTGCCTCGGGCGATCCCGCCCAGGTCCGGGTGTTCCTCGGTCTCTCGGTCGGCCCCGCCGTCACGATGGCCAGCTTGAGCGCAAGTGCCTGGGACCTGACGATTCCGGGGGCAACCGGGCCCTCGCGCCTGCTCGGAGCCCACCCCACGGGCGATCGCTGGGTCCCGCAGGTCCTCGTCAGCCAGGCCACCACCGGCCTGCAGATCCAGGTGCCGTGGGATTACGAGATGCCAGCCACCGTCGACTGCCGGCCGGGGGGCCTCGAGGTGGTGTTCGACAAGGTGTTTTCTTCTGAATCGTCCAGGAGCCTGGCCCCTGGCATCGTCTTGCATTCCTTCGCGATGGGTACGGTCGCCGGTCCGGAGGCAGCCTGGGACGTCACCGTCCGGCCCGGGAGTGCTCGGGTGGTACCGGTTGCCGCTTCCGAGCTCCCGGCCTCGAGTCTGCACGGCGGTGGTACCAAGGGGACCGGCGGCGTGCTGGGCCTGCTTTCCGGCCTCGTCGGTCTGGCCCGGTCAGCCGGGTCCGGGCCGACGCTGGCCCCGGTGAGCGAGATGGCGAGTGCCTCCGGAGCCGTGGCCGCCGTCAACGGGGGGTACTTCAGCTGGAGCGACCGCCTGCCGGTCGGGTTGCTGGAAGTCGGCGGCAGGGCGATATCCGGGCCCCTCTTCGGTCGGGCTGCGATCGCTCTGTGGCCGGGCGCCCCCCGGATCGCTCGCGTCGAGTCCCAGCCGTGGGTAGAGTTGCCCGACCAGGAGAGTGCCGAGATCGACTTCCTGAACTTCCCACCCCAGGAGGATGCGCTGATGCTCTACACCCCGGCCTGGGGCGAACGCACGCGCAGTCAACCGCGAGACGGGAGCTTCGAGGTGGGCGTGGCCGCCAGTGGCAGGGTCGTCGGGGAGGGCGAGGCTGACCTTGGCATTCCGCCCGGCGGCTTCGTCCTGGCGGGAACGGGACCGCTCGGGCGGTGGCTCGAAGCCCGGGTGCGGCGCGGCGATCGCATCGTGCTGCACCCGGATATCGGCGCGTTCTGGGGCGACCGGCCGGATGTGATGGGCGGCGGTCCCATCCTCGTGCGCGACGGCAGGGTGGACATCGAGGACGAGCACTTCCCGGACGACATCCTGGGCGGACGCGACCCGCGGACGGCGATCGGCGTGAGGCCCGATGGAACGATCGTCATCGTCGGGGTCGAGGGGGATCAGGCGCACGAGAGCGTTGGCATGACGCTCCTTGAGCTGGCCCATTTCATGGTCGAACGCGGGGTTGCGGACGCGATGAACCTCGACGGAGGCGGATCGACGACGATCTGGGCCCAGGGCGCGGTGCTGAACCGGCCATCCGACGGGTCCGAGCGCGCGGTCGCCGATGCCCTCGTGGTGATTCCGCACGCCGCAGCCGGCAGGACGGGCCGGACCGAATAGAGGCCTCCGGGCTTGAAGGGATCAGGAGACCACGAGGAAGACCAGCGCCTCGTGGGGCCCGAGGAGCGCCTGCAGGGCCAAGCTGGCCAGCGTGAGTTCGTGGCCGGATACCGGGTCCCGAAGTCGGACGCGCGTCGCCGCCCGGGGGGCCGGGAAAACCGCGCTCTTCTCGATGCGGGCGAGCCGTGGTGACCCGGCCAGGTTGGCGACGACCAGGGCCCGCTCGGTGGCATGGTCGCGGAGGAAGGCGAGGATCGCCGGGTCGCCGCTCTCCAGGAGCTGGAACCCGCCTCGGCCGAAGAGGGCCGCGTGGCGCTTGCGGGCAGAGAGGAACCTCCGGGTCCAGTTGAGCAGGGAGCCCGTCTGGCGATCCTGGGCCTCGACGTTCGTGCCCAGGTAGTGATAGTCGGGGCTGGCGATCACGGGCAGCTCCAGCCTCTGGGGGTCGCAGGCGGAGAATCCCGCGTTGCGCGTGCCGCTCCACTGCATGGGGGTCCGGACGCCGTGGCGATCGGGCAGGTATACGTTGTCGCC
>JAJYIO010000082.1 GCA_021790035.1 bacterium
GGGCCGAAGAAGGAGGCGCCCAAATGAACGTTCGCAAGGATCGGCGCATTCTCGGACTCGCCGCGGCGGGCCTCTTGATGCTGGCAACCCAAGTCTCGCCGGCCTTTGCCCAGGTTCAATCGCCGGACGCAACGGCTTCAAAGGCGCAGGCTATCCAGCCCTCTCCTGGCCCTGGCGGGGGCGGCGGTGGAATGATGGGCAGGGGAGGCATGACGGGCCCCGGCGGCGGCATGATGGAAGGCCGCATGTCCGGGATGATGAGCCGCTGCCAGCAGGCCGAGGCTGCCAATTTCTCAGATCTTGACCGCGCCCGGACGCTCCTCGAGTCGGCCCGCACGTCGACCGACGCCGGGACGTCGCGTCGTGACATTGCCAAGGCGGAAGAGATCCTTGCCAGCATGCGCCAGCGCACGGCGACCTGCTCCACGATGATGGGGCAGATGCGCCAGATGATGAGGGGAGGCGCCGAAGAGATGCAGACCCCGGCGGCACCCGGCAGTACCCGGCCGTAGGCGATCCTGGATTCCGGCAGGAGGACGCCATGCGGGGGCCGTCGCATGCGCTCTCATGCTGCCGCTTTGGCTCACCGGCCCCTGTTATCGAGGCTCTAGGTGAACGGCCGAGCGGGAATCGTGGTCCTGCCTGGCATGCCGTTCGAGTTGGCCTGGCAGGTGCGCGAGCCGGGATCGAACGCGGTCTTGACGCGGTTCATGCAGGACGATGGCGAGTTCATGCACTTGGTTCCCGTGCGCTGGGATCTCTCAACCTTTGCGCACTTGCATCCTTCTTTGAGGCCCGATGGGACTTTCCGGTTACGCCTGAATTCCCTCACGACCGACTCCGATCGCAGATGCCGACGGGCTCGAGGGGGTCGGACCTCGTCTACACGATGACGGGCACGAACCGAATGCCCCATGGCGTCTACAAGGTCTGGTGCCAGGCGAGGCGCGAGGGGCGCGTCCTTACCTTCCCCTTCGTCATCACCCTCTGACCGCGCGACCCTCCGCTTTGCCTGCCGCCGGGCCAGCCTGCTCCCACTGCTCAGGAAGGAAGCTCGACCTTGCAGAGCAGTTGGTGATCTTGCGCCATCGCCATGGAAGGAGCGATGCCCAGCGTGAGGATCACGAACCCCCAGGCCAAGGCGATCGCGATGAGGGAGCGGCCAAGGTCCCGACGACCGTCGATCGCATCCCCGGATTCCGTCAGCCCCATGAGGCGGCCGATCCGCCGCTCGATGGTCTCTGCGCCGGTAAACTGGGGTACCCCGGACAGAGCGAGATCTGGGGTGGAACCAAACTTCCAGAACTTGGCCAGAGCGCTTGCCAGGGCCAGGGGGCGGCCCGTCCGGCCCACGGCGAGCGCGTCTGCCGCATTCTCGATGTCTGCCACGAGAGTGGCCTGGATTTGCCGGAGGGCGGCAAGCGGAACGAACCGCGCCCACAGGGCGCCGAGCGCTGCCAGCACGACATCCTTACGCCCGACGTGGGCAAGCTCGTGAGCCACGACGGCCTCGAGCTCGGCGAAGTCCAGATTCCCGAGCATCCAGTCGGATAGGACCACTTCAGGGCGTCGCCAGCCCAGAACAAAGGCCGCCGGACGGTCCAGAGGCAACACCTTGACCCCGATCTCCCCGCCAAGGCCTTTGATGACCGTGAGCACAGCGGGATCGCGGGAAATTGGAAGGGTCTGAATCAGCCGTGCCAGGCGCCAACGTCGCTCGACGACCCGCGCCACGCTGGCGGCAAAGTAGGCGATGACGCCCGTCGAGGCCACCAGGCTGGCAGCCTGATCCCAGGGAGCGCTATGGGCGAAGCACTCCTGATCAACCATAAAGAACGTCGCGATGGCTAGCGTCAGCGCGCTCGCGGGCAGCAGCGACAGAAGCATGAATGAGGAGGCCATGCGAACACCCCTGGTCGGGTGTGCAGAGAGCGGGCTCGCAGCCTTGAGAAGCAACCATGCGCCCAGCAGGCCGGCCGCAAGCAGAAGCGTGTGCATCAGCCCTCCGCCGAGCGGCGACGGCGCAACTCTTCGATGAGCTGGTCAGCCTCATGGTCCCCCCGGCCGGCTGCTTCCGCCAGGTGGGCCAGAGCAGGCTCGGCGAAGTCTGTCAGAAGATCATCTATGACCCGACCCACCGCCTTGCGCGTGAAGTCCTGCTGCGAAAGCGGCGCCCAGTACTGGTGGGGGTAGACCGCCTTGTCGGCCTTCAAGACGCCCTTTCCCGCCAGCCTCTGGATTGTGGTCATGATGGTTGTGTAACCGTGCGGCTTGTCCTCGAAACCCGCGTCATAGACGGCCCTGACGGTCATCCGCGTATTTGGAGGATGACGCCAGAATTGCTCCATCACGGCAATCTCGAGATCACCGAGGAGCTTACGCAAGCCAACCTTGCGCGGCCAGTAAATCGTATTTTCGTTCTCGAAGAGGTCGTCCACGGTGCTTCTCCCGGTGTTGACGCCCTCATTTTACGCCACGTGCGGACGGTCCACCCCAACCTTCGCGCACGTCCACCCCGCCTTGGGGGCCGATGGGACCTTCAGCTTGCGTCTGAATTCCCCCACGGCCGACCCTGACAACCAAGACGCCGCGACCGCCGTCCCCCTGCCCTGGACCTACTTCCTCTTCGGGCAGGTCCTACTCAACGGTCAGACGGCCCTGTCCGAGGCGAGAGCGGTCTTGACGGCATCGGGCACCGCACCGAACGCACCCGTCACGCCGGATCCTGCCGGTACCGATGGCCGCGTCGTCAAGTATTTCCGGGCCGATGGGACGCCCGGGACTTTCGGCGACGAGTACCAGGTCACGCTCACGGACTCCCAGCCTTCGGGGATGATCAACCTCGACTTTCACATCACCGAGAAGATGGCGATGGGCGGTGGCGAACCGATGTACATGCCGGTCACGGACTTGCAGCCCTGGCTCGGCATGACGGGCCACGCGATCCTCATCAGCGCCGCGGGAGACACGGCGGACCAGAAGGTCTTCCGGCCCATCCATGCGGGTATGGGTGACGGGGCTTCGATGGCCGGGATGCCGCCGATGCCTGGCGGCTCGACCGGCCCGGATCTGATGTTCATGCTGATGAGAGCAGGCATGGTGCCCCACGGCGTCTACAAGATCTGGTGCCAGACCCGGCGCGACGATCGCGTCTACGCCTTCACCTTCGTCGTTTCCCTGTAGGTTCTGTTCACCGCCTCAGCGACCGGTCGTTCGTTGGCAGCACGTCAGTTGTCCGAACCCACGCAGCCATCATCCTGAAGAGACGACTCGGGGAGCACGCTCGCGCAGGCCAAGCACATCGTGACGCCGGGGACTGCGGCGCTGCCGCAGCGCTCGCAGCTGGTGGCGTTGAGCAGGGCGAGGATGTTCTCCGCGTGCATGAGATCCCCCTTCTATGCGGCAGTTCCCTCCTGGGCGAACCGAACTCCGGCCGTTCAGCCCGCCTCTGTCCCGAACTCGGCTGCGCCGTCACGGACGAGGAATTCCATGCGGCCCTTGCGATCACCGAGCAGGAACGCCGCCTTGCGGCCGCCATCAGGCTTTTCGACCTCCAGCAGCAGATGGGCGAAGTTCTCGTCCGGATCGTTCGTGATCTCGATCGTCCCGTAGCCGGATTCGAAAGCCGAAAGATCGATCGTTGTCCCCCCGTCCGAGGCGGCCAGGCGCAGGTGCGCCCTCGTCACCGTCTCTCTGCCGGACTGGTGCTCGGCGGAGCTCAGCGCCAGGAGTGCGCGCTCGTTGCCGTTTCGATCGAAGAGCCTGACGGCCGGATCGCCTTGGCCATCGAGCTCGAGGACGATTCGCGGGGTGCCGGCCGCGTCCGGGATGACCAGCCGCGAGGCGCGGATCTCCGGCAAGGATGCGTCCACGGTCCGGACTCCTTTCGGTCGATAGCCCGTGAGGGCTCACGCAGTACGGAACTGCGACCTATTCGGCCCATCCGCTCTGCCCAGGGGGACCGAGGATACGAGCCATCGCGCCAATCTGTCAACGATGAATCAGCCGGGGCGCAATGCCGAGGCGCTCTATTTTCTCGGCGGCCATGCGCGGCTTGCATGCATCCCCCACCTGCTCAGTACCTGAGGCGGGGCTCCGAACCGAAGGCCGGGGCCCCGCTGTGCGCACCGTTCGCGCTGGCGCTGACGTGCGGCTCACGCCTCGGTTGCCAGCAGAGCGGCGACATCGTTCTCGCCGACGCTGGCGAGGTAGGACTGCAGCGATCGCCGGAACAGATCCATGCGGTTGCGAAGGCCCTGCCGGCGCCATGCCTCATCGAGCTTGTCGACCAGGTCCGCCTCCATTCGGAGCGGCAGGACCATGACGTCGTCGCCAGCTTTCTGGTGCCGCTGGCGTGGGGAACGCGGGGCCCGACCCTTCTGTGCCTCGCGCAGCCTGTAGAGCAGATAGTTGCGGCTGCCGCTGCTCGTAGCACGGCCGAAAGCCTCGATGTAGCGGGCCTGAAGTGCGGGCACGTCGAGCTGGGATAGCTTGGTGTCGTCGACGATCGCTTCAGGACCGGCGAGTTCCGACACTGCGGCCGGCTCCGGGGCGGTATTTTGATCGGGGTCGGTCGGCGCCTCTTCCAGTGCGCCGCTCGGTACGGCTTCCGAGATGGCCTGGGTGGCGGGCGTGGCGGCCAAGGCAGCGTCTGTCGCTGCGGTCTCGGTCGCCGGTTCCTCGGGCTCGGTGGAGGCGGCCGTATCCGCGGGGACGGCCGCCTCCATGATCGAGCGCACGAGCCAGGCCCTCGTGGGGCACTTCGTCGGTTTGCCCACGACCTCCGCGTACAGCGCTTGCAACTCGCCGATTTTCATCGTGCCGAGCCGGTCAATCTCGTTGCCGGACTTGCTGGCCGCCGGGGCCGTCGTTCCCTGGGCCTTCGTCTCTGTCTTGCCGGTCTTCGTCATCATCTTCTCCTTCGCGTGGCGCCCGGATCCGCTCTGGGCGCGATAGCCTGGGCGCGTGACGATGACATTGAGCCGTCGATGGCGCGGGACATCCAGATGCTTCTCGCTGCGTCATCGATAAGAGTTCGATGTGCCGGCGAGAGATCTTGGTGAGCCCTCGCTTGCCATCGTCATCACGGCCGATCGCGCTACGTATGCCAGCCTGCCGAGCACGGAGGTGCAAGATGGGCGAGAGGTCGGCCGATTGGGTGGGCGCTCGTCTGGCCGGAGCCGAACTCAGCCCCAGTCTCTCCAGCTTCGCTTCTCGAGCCAGGCTTCGGCATCTGCGAGGCTGCCCGAGGCGTTCGGGCGGACCGTGTAACAGCCCCAAGTACCCTCGCGCAGTGCGTATAGGCAGGTGCCGTGGAACGTATCCGAGACCCCGCTCGAAACGAAATGCACGAGCACGCGAGCCTTACTGGCGCTCATCTCGGCGATCACGGGCCAGCGGTGCATGCTGTGCCAGTAACGCGGTTCTGCGAGGACGCGCAGGGGAATCCCGACATCTCGGTGGAGGATGAGCAGCGCTGGAGGATCGCCGACGGGAGGTGGGGTGGCCAGGACCCCCAATCCGTGAAAGGTCCCCCGCGTGTCGGACTCGATCGCCTTGAGGACGGTAGCCAGCAGGCCGCGCTTGGCCTCGAGCCACCCTTCCCCCCGTGGGGCCTCGAGCAGCATCAGCCTGGGATCGAGCGGCGTCACCCTAGCCATGAGGTCTTCTGGCTCACGCCAGAAATACAGGCGGCCGCGGGCGGCCTGGACGCTGTCCAGGAGTTCGCGAAGTACCCCAGAATGCTCGACAAACCCCGTCGCTCGAGCATGGAGCCGGGCCAGCGCCTCGGGCTCGAGCTTGAAAACCTTGGGACGTGGCTGCCGGGCCGGCCAATCATGTCTTCGCCAGCTCAAGTCACCGCGCCTCCCGGGTCAATCATCGAGGGGTAAGCCGAGGGCCCGAATCGCCTGCCACAAGTTGCGACGGCGGCCGTGAGCCAGTCGCCACGAACGGATCGTGCGCCGATAGACCGCAGGATCCAGATCAAGAACGACACCCAGCCAGCGGGCATGCTCCTCGTACCGGGACGACATGGCGCTCGCCGGATCGAGCAGCAACTGTGCTGGTGCCGATCGCCAAGCCTTCAGGATCTCGTGGTGTAGATCCGCGGCTCCGAGGCGCTGGAGCCACGTCTGCCGGGACTTCGCCAGAACGGATTCGCGCTGCAGCGGGTTTAATGCGCGGTGGAGAAAGGGCGCCTCGTCGGCGAGGCGCAGATCGGAGTCCAGGTCGGCGGTCAGAGCCTCTAGCCAGGCGCGAGCGCTCCGAAAGCCCTCGGCGCTATCGCCAGCACGGGCGAGCCAGTCGCGCAGCGCGCACTGGAAGGCGGCGCTGCCATCTGGACCCTCACGAGCGGCATCGACCAGCAGCGGAACCCAGCTGGCATCCTTCGCAACGGCGTTGCCATGGAAACCCGGATCGTGCCGGCTGCGCTCGGTGACCCGGTAACGCCATTCCTGGAACAGGGGTTCAGTCTCGACGGCGGGTCGAACGGTTGTCGCCCGGTCAAAGGCCGCCAGCACGGGATCCCAGTCCTCCCACTCCTCCCAGACATGGTGCTGAATATCGAGCACGGCGGCCTCCGCGAGGCGACCGGCCCGACGAAGGAGGTCTGCCCATAGCTCGAGGAAGCGCCCCACCATCCGGGACTCGGTCTCAGGGAGCCAGTGATGGCCCTTCCGGGTGCTCAAGAGCGAGCTGTCGGGATTCCAGGGGGTCTCGTCCCGCGAACCGACGAGCGCGGGCACCGCCCGGGCGATCGTCTCCTCCCAGTCCGAGCCCTCGGTAGCCGTGATCGCCTCCTCGAGAAGCGGGACGGCGAGCCTCCAGTCGCGGGAAACGCTCCGGCGCAGCAGCTTGGCATGCTCACCCGGGGCGAACCTGGCCAGCAGCCGCTCGTGCATGGCGAACCAGCCGGAACCGGGGTCTGCGAGGACTCCGGCCCAGTGCGGCTGATCGCGGTGCTGGCCAAGGCCTGCAAGGATTCCCCGCTGCTCCTCGGGAGGCAAGCCGCAGACGAAGTCCGCGAGCGCACCGTGGCAGAGGCTCCAGTTGCCGGCCTCCTCTTCTGCCAGACGCACGCGATCGAGAAATTGGAACGCGGTCGCATCCTCGGCATGCTCGCCTGCCCGCCGTCCGGAGAGCCGCTCCCACTGCAGCACGCAGCGGGTGAGGCCTGCCCCGGCCAGACCGGTTCCCCCGAGGTTGTCCATCCACTCAGGCAGGCCCGAGCCGACTTCGAGAGCCGCGTCTTCCACGGCTTCGATGAAGCTGAAATCGGGCTCCAGGCGGTACTCGATCAGCAGCGGGATGAGGGGTTCCATGTCCCCGGCGATGCGATCGAGATCCGCGGCGAAGCGATCGACATCGAAGTACGGGTTTTCCCAGTGGTGCTCTTGCTCGACGTAGTCTCCCTTCTCGTCCGTGGTCTCGGCCACGCAGGCCTCCCAGCGCTCTTGCAGCCGAGCCCAATCCTGCTCGACCCGAGCGGAGCCAGGAGTCGCCGGGCGGTCGGGCGCCCCGGTGGCAGGCTTCAGGGGGCTGGGTGCGGACAAGCGTTCCAAGGTCTGGTACGTAGCGGCAGGGAGAAAGGTTCGCAACCGCTCGAAGCCGTCCTTTCCGAGCGCCAGCAAGGCCGCGGCGGCCACCTGCACGAGTTCTTCCTCGGACAGGCACCGGTCGAGAATCTCCGCGAGGTCAGGAACGTCGTTCACTCGCCGCTCCGGCGCCCTGGTCTTCGTGCTCCGAGACGCCATCAATCGCCGCTCTCTCGTTCGCCTGTGCAGGCGGGCTCCCGTGCTCCCTGCCCGGGCAGTTGATCCTCGTCGCCAGAGAGAAGGGAACCGACGGCCGGGGGCATCTGGGGACGCTGCTGCCTGGCGGCGCGTCGAGCGTCTCGCTTCGTTTGGTCGAGCCGCATCTGCTCTTCGAGGGACCTCACGATTTCGGGGGTCGTCCGGCCAAATCGCCGCTGGTAGCGCTCGGCAATAAACTGCGGCAGCGGCACCTTCCAGGGTTCCTGGTCGTGGTTGTCGATCTTGCCGAGCTTGGCCGGATTCATTCCGAGCTCGCGAGCCATCTGGACCTGCGCGTGAGAAAGGTGGTGACGGCGCCGCGCGTCGATCCAGGCCTGGACCTTCGGCGGCGGCTTCCTGGTCAACGTCTCATCCTCCCGGCTCCTGCCACCTGCCCCAGTGCTGGCGAGCACCCATAGTGTACCGCCACGCGACGTTTCCGCGATAGCGCTCGAACGGGGGGGAATCAGCCGGTCGTGCGCGTCCGGGTTAAACTGGTTGGGTGCCGATCGACGTGGTGATGGCCCTGCGGGAGGGCGCCGACTCCGAAGCCAAGGCGGCGCAAGGCCGAGATGGGCGGGGGGAGGTGCCCCTGTCGCTATGGCAGACCTATTCGGCGTTTGCCAATACCGAGGGCGGCATCA
>JAJYIO010000083.1 GCA_021790035.1 bacterium
CCGGCGCCTGAAGGTCGACGGCGTCGAGCACGTGGCCCTGACCCGCCGTGAGGTCGATCTTCTGGGGGAGAACGTGGTCGCCGATCTGGCGTCCTTCTTGCAACCGCAGGACGCGGTGGTCGTGGTGTCCGCGATCGCCCCGGTCAAGGCGCCGGCCCAGCTAGTTGCGAATCTCCAGATGGCCGAGGCGGTCGGGGAGGTGCTGGCGGCCGTGCCCGTGGGCCATTGCGTCTACATCAGCTCGGATGCCGTGTACGCGGACAGCGCCGATCCGATCACGGAATCGACGGCCTGCGAGCCGACGACGCTGCACGGGATGATGCATGCCGCCCGGGAGCTGATGCTCAAGACGGCCGTCAAGAGTCCCATGGCGATCCTGAGGCCCAGCTTGCTCTACGGCGCGGACGATCCCCACAACGGCTACGGCCCCAACCGGTTCCGGCGCATGGCCCAGAAGGGCGAAGCCATCGCTCTGTTCGGCCAGGGCGAGGAGAAGCGCGACCACGTGTTCGTCGACGACGTGGCCCGTCTCGTGGCGCTGGCGCTCGCCCATCGCAGTCGCGGCGTGCTCAACGTGGCGACGGGAGTGTCGACGTCGTTTTGCGAGGTCGCCGAGAAGGTCTGCGCCTCGGTGGGTCGCTCGGTGCCCATCGCGGGCTCGCCGAGGCAGAATCCCATCACGCACCGGTTCTTCGATATCGTGGCTTGCCACAGGGCGTTTCCGGCCTTCCGCTATACGCCGCTCGATGAGGGCCTCGCGATCTCGGCGCAGGCGGCCAGCGTCACGGAGGCCGCATGGCAGAGGTGAACCTGCTGGCGGCGCTTCCGAAGACGGAGCGTAACGTCCAGGCGCGGGCCCAGGCCAAGTCTCCCGAGGTCGTTGCCATCTCGCGCCGGTACGGCCAAGAGTACTTCGACGGGGAGCGGGAGTATGGCTACGGAGGCTACCGCTACGACGGGCGCTGGGTTCCCGTGGCCCGGGACATCGTCCAGCATTTCGACCTCCAGCCGGGCGATCGCGTCCTCGATGTCGGCTGCGCCAAGGGATTCCTGGTCAAGGATCTGATGCAGGTCTGTCCCGGGCTCGAGGCGTTCGGCCTCGACATCTCCGAATACGCCCTGGCCCACTGCGAGCCGGAGGTTGTCGGCCGGATCCACCTCGGAAGCGCGGTCAAGCTGCCGTTCCCGGATGCCAGCTTCAAGGTTGCGATATCCCTCAACACCCTGCACAACCTCGAGCGTCCTGACCTCATCGCAGCGCTGCGAGAGATCGAGCGCGTGGCGCCGGGCCGGGGATTCGTGCAGGTGGACTCCTACCGGACTCCAGAGGAGCGCGAGACGTTCCTCCAGTGGGTCATCACGGCAAGGTACCATGACTACCCGCAAGGCTGGCTCGAGGTCTTCGCCGAAGCCGGTTATCGGGGCGATCACTACTGGACGTTGGTCTGATGAAGCAAAAAACTTACGCCATTCTGGGTGCAGGTGGTTCGTTCGGCATCCATACCGCGCTTTACCTGCTCGATCACGCGGACCCCGAGAAGGTGATCGGCGTAGGTCGCAACCCGTTGCGGCCAGAGCCTTTCACGCTGGGCATCCAGCGCCGCGAGCGGTACGAGTACCACGCGTTCCACGTCACGTACGAGCTCGACAGCCTGATGGAGCTCCTGGATCGCGAGCGGCCGCAGGTCATCGTCAACTATGCCGCCCAGGGCGAGGGCGCGGCCTCGTGGAAGAAGTCCTGGCGGTTCTACGAGACCAACTCGATGGCGCTCGCGCGTCTGACCGAGGAGCTGCAGGCTCGCGACTATCTCGAGCGGTTCATCCAGATCGGCACCTCCGAGCTGTACGGATCGGTCGATGGCCCAGCTCGCGAAGATGCGCCGCTCAAGCCAACGAGCCCGTATGCGGCATCCAAGGCGGCCTTCGATATGCACCTCCTGGCGGTTTCGAACGTGCTCAAGTTCCCGATGAACATCATCCGGCCATCGAACGCCTACTGCCCGGGCCAGCTCCTCCACCGGGTGATCCCCAAGGCCGTCGTCAGCGGGTTGACGGGCCGCAGGCTGCCGCTGCATGGCGGCGGCCTGGCACAGAAGTCGTACATCCACGCACGTGACCTGGCGCGGGCGATCCACCTGGTCGCGGAGCGCGCTCCGCTGGGCAAGGTTTATAACGCCGGTCCCAAGGATTCGACCTCGATTCGCCATGTCGTCGAACTCACGGCGGAGGCTCTGGGCTTGCCCTTCGAAGAGCTGTGCGAGGTGTCGGACGATCGTGTCGGCCAGGACGGCCGCTACTGGCTGGATTCGAGCGCCATCAAGAACGACGTCGGCTGGGAGCCGGAGATCGACTGGCAAGAAGGGCTCTTTGAGATGGTGGATTGGGGCCGAAAGTATCTCGACCAGCTCCGTGACTGGCCCATGAATTACGTCTTGAGGGCCTGACGTGAAACTTCGATCCTCCCTCGAACTCTCTCCGGCTGCGGGCAAGCCGCTGCGTAGCTCGGCTCTTCCGGTGGCGAGTTTCTACCATGAAGGATGCCGTCCGCGAGGCGGCCGGAGGCGCTGACATGACATTCGATGTGGCGGCCTCGCGCCGCAGGTGTCTCGCATACCGGCGCAGGATTCTCGACATCTCGCAGCAGGCGCCCGCCGTGCATGCGGCTCCGGCCTTCTCGTGCGTGGAGATGGTCGACGTCGTGTACCGCGGGCTCCTGCGAGCGGACCGGGACATCTTCTTGATGTCCAAGGGCCACGGGTGTCTGGCGCAGTACGTCGTCCTGCAGGATCTGGCGGTTCTCGACGAGCACGACGTCGAGCTGTATTGCAAGCCCGGCGGCCACCTCGGCGCTCACCCTGACTACGGCGTTCCCGGCATCGCCGCCTCGACGGGTTCGCTGGGCCACGGGCTGGGCATGGGAGTCGGGATGGCTTACGCCGAGCGCATCAAGCGCGAGGACCGTCGGATCTACGTGCTGATCTCCGACGGCGAGCTGCAAGAGGGCTCGACCTGGGAGGCGCTGATGATGGCGGCCAATCTGAAGCTCGACAACCTGGTCGCCCTGGTCGATCTCAACGACTTCTCCTCGCTCGAGCGCATGAGCGAGGGCCATCCGGCGTTCTATCCGCTGGTCGACAAGCTCGCGGCGTTTGGGTGGGAGGTTCGCCAGGTTAACGGCCACGACGCCGAGGCGGTCCACGAGGCTATCGCTGGCCGGAAGGGGGACAGGCCCTTCATCCTGGTCGGCCAGACGATCAAGGGCAAGGGGGTCGCGTACATGGAGAATGTCCCCATCTGGCACTATCGGTCGCCCAACCCGGAGGAGCTGGCGGTCGCGCTGGCCGGGATTTGCGAGGTGTCGTCGTGAGAAACGCCTTCGCATCCACCCTGTACGAGGCCGGAAAGCTCGACAGCCGCATCGTGGTCGTCGTGGCCGACATCTCCCCGGCTGGAGCCATGCAGAAGTTCCGCGAGGAGTTCCCGAGCCGCTTCATCAATACCGGCGTTTCCGAGCAGATCATGATCGGGATGTGCGCGGGAATGGCCTTGCGAGGTCTGCGGCCTTTTGCTTACACGATCGCGACGTTTGCGCTCTATCGGCCCTTCGAATTCGTGCGAGATGACCTGGCCTACCAGAACCTGCCGGTGACCGTCGTGGGCATCGGCGGCGGGATCCAGTACTCGCTGCTGGGCGGGACCCACCACGCCCAGGAGGACATCGCGGTGGCCTCGGCGATCCCCAACATGGCGGTGATCGCGCCTTGCGATCCGGCCGAGGCCCATGAGGCGACGCTCTGGTGCGCCGGCCAGGAGCGGGGGCCGGTCTACCTGCGCCTGGGCAAGGCGGGCGAGCCGGACCTGACGGGAACGGCCGTCGATCCCTTCGTCTTCGGCAAGCTGCGCTACCTCACCCGCGGCCGCGACGTGGCCATCATGGCCTACGGCCCGATCTTGAAGACTGCCGAAGTGCTGGCGCGCCGCTTCGAGGCCGACGGTCAGAGCGTTTCGCTCATATCGGCGCATACGATCAAGCCGCTCGACGTCGAAGGAGTGGCCGAGGTCCTGCACGCCCACCGCCGGGTCGTCGTCATCGAAGAGACGGCTCCGACGGGCGGCCTGGGTCCTCGCGCGAAGGAGATCGCCTGGGATACCAAGGCGCCGTGCGAGCTTCAGACCTTCTCGTTGCAGGATGCCTTCAAGCACACATACGGCACCCACGGTCAGGTCCTCGCCGACCACGGCCTGGATCCCGAGGCGATCTCCCGGAAGCTGGGCCTGTCGTGCGAAGCCATCACCGCCTAGCCATCCACGGCGCCGAACCCCTCCGCAAGGAGCCCATGCCCCCGCGCCTGGCCATGGGCGATGGCGAGATCCGTATGATCCACGAGGCCATCGCGTTCTACCGGGATCAGGAGCTCGATCCCGGCTACCAGGGGCACTTCGAGTCGCTGTACACCGACGCCTTCGTCACCATGATGGGCGGCGGTTTCGCCGATGCCGTGGCCACCGGCACCGCGGCGCTGTTCGTCGCGATCGCGGCCCTGGGGCTCCCGGAGGGGAGCGAGGTGCTGGTATCGCCCATAACCGACCCGGGAACGCTCGGGGCGATGATCCTGAACCGCCTCAAGCCGAAGCTGGTGGACAGCAAGCCCGGGTCCTTCAACGTCGGTCTCGAGCAGTTCCTCGAGCGGGTGACACCAAAGACCCGGGGGGCGATTCTGGTGCACTCGATCGGGCAGGCTTGCGACATCGCGGCGATCGTCCGCGAGGCCCATGCCCGTGGTATCAAGGTCCTCGAGGATTGCAGTCAGTCCCACGGCGCCAAGGTCGATGGCCAGCCCGTCGGGACTTTCGGAGATATCGCAGCTTTTTCGACGATGTACCGCAAGGCGCACATGACCGGCGCTTCGGGCGGCGTCGTGTACTCGCGGGACCGGGATCTGCTCCGGCTCGCTTGCGCGCATGCCGATCGCGGCAAACCCAGGTGGATAGAGGGCTTTGACGATCGCAACCCGAACCTCTTCCTGTTCCCGGCCCTCAACTTCCACACCGACGAGATCTCCTGCGCTGTCGGCCTGGCGTCGCTCCGGCGCCTGGAAGAGACGATCGCCGCCCGGCTGGCCTTCGTGGCCGATCTGACCGCCCGACTGGAGCGCGAAGCCCGGATATGCCGGCCCTACGGCTACACCCCGGGAGATTCGCCGTTCGTCTATCCGATCGTCGTCGACCCCGAACGCCTCTCCTGCTCGGTTGAGGACTTTGGCAAGGCCGTGCGCGCCGAGGGCATCGGCCTCAATCCCCGGTACGAGTACCTGGTCGCCGACTGGCCGTGGCTCAAGCCTTATCTTGCCGATGCCTCCGATACGCCCAACGCCAGGGCCATCCGGGACCGCTCATTTTGTCTCTACCTGAACGAGCGCTACGGGGAGCGGGAGTCAGCGGACGTTTCGGCAGCCATCGCGCTGGCTGAGAGTTTCTACGGGCGCTAAGTTGTCCAGCGGCGGCCGGATGCTGGTTCTTGGTGTCAACGGCGGGCTCTCGCTCGAGGAGCGAAACCCCGGCGCGGCTCTGGCGATCGACGGGAGAATCGTGGCGGCCTGCGAGGAAGAACGCTACTCGAGGATCCTCTCGGCTCCGGGCCACTTCCCACTTCGGTCCATACGAGCGTGCCTCGAGGTTGCCCGCGTCACCTTCGAGGACATCGCGCTGATCGTGTTGCCGATCCTCGACGGCGACGGCCAGATCACGGCCATTCGCGAGCTGTTCACCGCTCAATTCGGCTCTTGCCCGGCGATCGAGCTCGTCGGCAAGCAGGTGGCACTCGCAGCATGCGCTTTCTACAGCTCCGGGCTCTCGGAGTCGCTTGTCGTCTCGGTTGCCAGGACGACGACCGGGTCTTTCGCTTTGCTGGCGAATGCCACGAAAGAATTCGGGATCCGCACCATCGGCAGTGTGCCGTTTCCCTTGGCGGCGCACGAGTATGCGCCGCGGCCAGGACGGATCCCTGGAGTCGAGGGCGCCCTTTGGGAGGCTTTGGAGGGCCTTCGAAGAGTGGTTCCCGGAGCGCGCCACCTTTGCATCGGGGGGGATCTCGCATTCGACGGCGTCTCCAGCTTCGCCATTCATCGCAGTAACGTCTTCGAGGCCTTCTTCGTGTCGCCGCTGGCGGGCGATCGTGGACTGGCCATTGGCAGTGCCTATCTCGGAGCTGCGATGCTCGGACACGGTAAGTGGCAGCTGTGGGATACCTACCTCGGGTCCTGGTATTCCGACGCCGAGATTCGCGGTGCCCTGGAGCGAAGTAGCGGCGGGTTCGAGGTCGTGGACGACCCGTGCCTCGTGGCCGCACGGATGCTCGCTTCCGGAATGACCGTCGGCTGGTACCAGGGCCGGGCCGAGGCCGGCGGTCGAGCGCTCGGAAACCGTTCCATTCTGGCTCGACCGGAGGGCTCGCGGGCGCCCGATCGTCTTGCCGAACCGGGCGATGGTTCGGCGAGCGGGAAGATTCCGGCCCGCCTGGCCGTCTTGAAGGAGCATGCAGGTGACTGGGTCGACGTGTCCCGGGAGCCAAGCTCGCCGTTCATGACGCTGGCCTTGCCGATCCGTTCGGAAAACCTGGCCGAATTCGATCCATCGGCCGCCGAGGGCGCGATGTGGCTTCATACGGTGAGCAGCACCGGCAATGAGCTGTTTTACGACCTCCTGTATCGATATTGGAGGATGACCGGCCTTTCCGGCGTCGTCAGCGGCGATCTCGCATTGGAGGGCCGGCCGCTCGCCGAGACGCCCGAGGACGCGCTCGGGGTCTTTCGAGCGTCCGGGTTGGATGCGCTTCTGATCGGAAACTGTCTCGTGACGAAGGGCGGCCACGGCGGTGCGTGAGGATCCGGTCGTTCGCCGTTCTCTCGAGCGGCTGGGGATCCCCCCTGAGGGCGTGCTCCTGGTACATGGCGCGTTCAGGGCTCTGGGGTCGGCGGGCCACGAGCTAGATCCCGTCCTGGCCGCGCTGGTCCGGCACATGGAGCCTGGGACCCTGCTCATGCCGGCGATGTCGTGGCGTTTCGTGACGGTCGACAATCCCGTGTTCGACGAGCTGGCGACCCCGGCGAACACCGGCGCTCTGAGCGAGCGATTCCGGGTTCGCTTCGCGACGTCACGGAGCATTCACCCGACGCACTCGGTTGCTGGCATGGGACGTCTGGCGGCCTCGATTCTCGGGTCGCACCACCTGGACGATACTCCTTGCTCTGCCAGGAGCCCGTTTGGCATGCTGGCGGAGCATGATGGCTGGGTGCTCCTGCTCGGGTGCGGAATGGATAGTTGCACCCTGGTCCACCACGTCGAAGAGATGCTCGCCGCGGACACATACCTGCATCCGCCTTCCGAGCGTCAGGCCTACTGCTGCCGGAAGCGGAGCGGCCAGGAGATTGCGGTTCATGTGCGTCACCATCGCCGCCTGGCTCGAAATTTCTTTCAATTCCAGGACCGCCTGGCCGAAGAGGGAAATATGCGCGTTGCCAGGATCGACCATGCCATCTTGCGGGCTTTCAAGGCCGAAGACATGGTCCGGGCCGTTGCAGATCGCCTGCGGGAAGATCCGACCGCGATCTTGGCCAGGCCTGGCGACCGATTCAGGATGATGTGATTCACATGCGAGCAGCTACTTCAAGATGGCTATCATCCCTCGAGCGGTCGCCCGACGAGTTGCGGCAGGGTCTGCTCGAGCGCTACCCTGCGTTCGCCCCCGGGTCGCTCGCCAGGTTGGCGATCGTCGGAGCGGCTGACGAGGGCGAGCGGCTGCTCTCTCTGTGCCGGTCCCGTGGCATCGAGGTCGTGGCGATTTTTGACGACGCTCCCGCTCGTGTCGGACGGGTCCTTGGCCCGTTGACCGTCGAGCCTTTCGAGGCGCTGTCCGCGCTGAACCCGGCGACGCCGGTCATCATCGCATCACACCGCCTTCTCGGGGCCTGGCAGCGGCTCCAGGATGTCGGGTTCGAGAACGTGGCGCCGTTTGCACTGCTTCAGGTGCTCTTCCCCGAGGCCTTTCCGCCCCACGCGTTCTACGCCGGCTGGTTCGAGGAACTATCCACGAACCAGGGCCGCTACCAGAATCTGTCGAGAGAACTGGCAGACGAGCGCTCCCGCCTGGTGCTCGATGCCGTGCTGGGCTTCCGTTTGACGCTCGATCCCCGCATCCTCGATCCGGCCATTGAATGGGAACTC
The DNA here is from genome assembly GCA_021790035.1 of bacterium. Lineage (GTDB taxonomy): Bacteria > Cyanobacteriota > Sericytochromatia > S15B-MN24 > VGJW01 > JAJXWQ01. Next base: position 8,224 of record JAJYIO010000083.1, read on the forward strand.
TACGCGCCGAAGGGGTTGCTGCACTACTCTGATGACGAGGTTTACGTCGATGGGGGATCCTATGACGGCGACACGGTCCGGTTCTTCATAGATCGGACCGGGGGCCAGTTTTCCAGAGTCCTGGCTTTCGAACCCGACCGGGCCACTTACCTTCGGCTCGCCGAGAATTTCTCGGACGAGCCGC
>JAJYIO010000084.1 GCA_021790035.1 bacterium
AGGTGGGCAACGAGGCTCAGATCGGCGTCGTGGACACGGCCCTGGCGGAACTTGCCCTGGGTACCGGCGATCGCGAAGGAGCCCGGGCGCTCGCCGAGGCCGCGGTTCGAACCCTGCGGGCGGCAGACCGTCGGCTCGACCTGGGGCGCGCCCTCTTGGTGGCAGAGGTTGCGGACCCGGCCGGTGGTTCCCGGCTCGAAGAGGCGATCGAGATCTTCGACGGCCTCGGTGCTCGGCTCGATCTCGCGCGGGCTCAGAACCTGCGCTCGGGAGCCGGGGCTTCCGGAGATCCGGCTCCATCGGCTACCGGGGGACCGGCTCGCGCTGACGACTCCGGCCGGAGTGACGAGGTCGGGGACCGACCGGAGGGGGAAAGGAGCTTGCGATGAGCCACGATCGGTTCGCGGGTCGGAGGTGCCAGCGGTCGCCTGCCCGGGGCGACCATCGGCAGCAGATGCCCCGAGGAGAGGGCCAGCGTGGCTTCACCCTCATGGAGATCATCCTGGTGATCGTCATCGGAGTGACGCTGCTGTTCAGCGCCACCGTGATCTTCAATGTCGCGCGCAACAGCGCCGCGACTTCCCGGGCTCGCGACAAGGTGCTGGCCCTGCAAAGTCTGGTGGAGCAGGTCGCGTCGGCGCAGGCCGGGACGTACCCGGACATGATTCAGCTGCCGCAGCTCTGGGCGCAGCACCGGCCGACGGACTACGACGTGAGCCCGTGGGGCGGTTACATCACGCACGGGTGCCCGGATGGAACGAGCACGCCACCTGCGGGTTACACCGCCTCGTTCTACGCCGGGCTCGCCGGGCAGGCCACGCCCGTGGGGATGACGTACTCCGTCGGAGCCGCCCCCACGACTTGCGGGTACCAGGACCTCGCGGCGCAGGCCTACAACCAGACATCCTTTCCACCGCCGCCGGCTTCGGCCTCCGTCGGCGAGCTGGACTACCGGGTGATACTCGCCGACGCCACGGCATCCTTCTGGGATGCTTCCATGAACGACAACGTCACCGTCCGGTCCTATGCCATCTCGATCCGCGGCGAGGACGACAACGACATGTTCTATCAGGGCCATCCCGGCGGGGCCGTTCCCTGACGACCGGTCGGATGGCTCCCCTCCAGAGGAACCGGAGCCCCGGGCGGGCGCACCACAACTGACGGCTTGCTGGTTCCCGGGGGCGTCCGTTCGAGGGCTGGGGCCAGCACAGTCGTGCTATACTTTGAAGATCCATTGGTACCCAGCCGGCAAGCGCTCTCTAGCACCGGTGGGGTGAGGGCTCCCTGGCCGGTCCGATTGTGCCCGTGCACTCGGCAAGGCGCGGAGATTCTGTTGCGGGACCGGAGATCGCCCGCTTTTGTGGCCAGGAGGCCGTTCGTGAAAGTCACCCTCGAAAAGAAGGAAAAGAACCAGGTCGAACTTGCCGTCGAGATCGAGAAGGAGACGGTCGAGAAGGCATACGAGCGCGCCTACCGGGAGATCAGTCAGCACGTCTTCATCCCGGGATTCAGGCGGGGCAAGGCACCGCGACAGCTGATCGAGCGCCATGTCGGCGAGGATGCGGTGCGTCAGGAAGCCGAGAAGGCGCTGGCCAACGACAGCTACAACAAGGCCATCGTCGAGGCCAACGTGGAGCCCATCAGCCAGCCGCGCTACGAGGTGGTAGCCCTCAAGAAGGGCGAATCGGCCACGTTCCGGTACATGGTCGAGGTTCGTCCGGACGTCGAACTCGGTTCCTACCTCGGCCTCAAGGTCGACACCAGGCGCCGCGAGGTGACCGCGGACGAGTTCGATCGCAGCATGGAAGGTTTGCTGACGCGCAAGGCCAAGTTCGAGACCGTCGATCGTCCAGCTCAGACGGGCGACCTGACCCTCATCGACTTCAAGGGCACGATCGACGGCACTGCCTTCGAGGGCGGGACGGCGACCGGCTTCCGGGTCGAGATCCAGCCGGGCCGCTTCATCCCCGGGTTCGTCGAGGGCCTCGTCGGCATGAAGGCCGGCGACGAGAAGGACCTCGAGATCAAGATGCCCGAGGACTACCACGCCAAGGAGCTTGCGGGCAAGGACACCGTGTTCCACCTGGTCGTACACGAGGTCCAGGAGCGCAAGCTCCCGGAGCTGACCGACGAGCTGGCCAAGGAGCTCGGCGCCGAGGGCGTCGACGACCTCAAGGCCAAGGTCAAGGAGCAACTGGACGGCGCCGCCGAGGAGCAGTGGGAGGTCGAGGGTCGTAAAGAGTTGCTCGAAAAGATCGTCGCGGGCTGTTCGATGGAAGTCCCCGAGTCGATGATCAAGCGGGAGATCTACTTCCTGTTGCAGCAGCACTTCGATAGCCTGGCCCGCCAGGGCGTCGATGTCCGCCAGATGTTCACGGAGGAGACCCGCGCCGAGTGGGAGAAGCGGTTCGAGGAAGAAGCCACCAAGCGCCTTCGCACCAGCTTGACCCTGGGCGCGATCGCCCGCAAGGAGGGAATCACCGTCAGCGATCAGGACGTCGCCGAGGCGATCGCCGAGTACGCTGCCATGCTGGGGCGCGATCCTCAGCAATTCGCCGACGAGATCGTCAAGGATGGCCGGTACGCAGCGCTTGCCGACGAGGTCCTTTCCAACAACATCATCGAGTGGCTCTACGAGCGCGCAGAGGTCGAGGGTCGGCCTCAAGCATCAGGCGACCAGGCTGCCCAGTCGGCCGAACAAGTTGCAACGCCCGAGGTTCCTGCGGGCGAGACGAAGTAGGAGAAATCAGACGTGGAGATCCTCAATCGCAGCAACATCGCGAGCCCATACGCGGGTCTCGTCCCCATGGTGGTCGAGCAGACCAGTCGTGGTGAGCGTGCCTACGACATCTTCAGCCGCCTTCTCAAGGAGCGCATCATCTTCCTCGGCACGCCGATCGACGATGGGGTCGCGAGCCTCATCATCTCGCAGCTCCTGTTCCTCGAGGCCGAGGATCCCACCAAGGACATCAACCTCTACATCAACAGCCCGGGCGGCGTCGTCACTGCGGGTCTGGCCATCTACGACACCATGCAGTACATCAAGTCGCCGGTGAGCACGATCTGCATCGGCCAGGCGGCCTCGATGGGATCCTTCCTGCTCTGCGCCGGGGCCCCGGGCAAGCGCATCGCCCTGCCGAACGCACGCATCATGATCCACCAGCCTCTGGGCGGAGCTCAGGGTCAGGCGACCGACATCGAGATCCAGGCTGCCGAGATCCTCAGGTTGAAGCGCCGGCTCAACGAACTCATGAGCATCCACAGCGCCCAGTCGATCAAGAAGATCGAGAAGGACACCGACCGTGACTTCTTCATGAGCCCTCAAGAAGCCAAGGACTACGGATTGATCGACGAAGTCCTGGTGCCGCGGATCGGTCAGGACAAGGTCCCGATGCCTCCAGCCGAAGGCACGGGCGGAGGAAGCTCGGATGGCTAAAGACGATTTTGGCAAGGGGCAACCCAAGTGCTCGTTCTGCGGCAAGACGCAGGACCAGGTTCGCAAGCTCATTGCTGCTCCCGGGGTCTATATCTGCGACGAGTGCGTGGATCTTTGCAACGAGATCCTCGACGAGGAGCTCTATGATAACCAGCGCAGCGCCGAGAGCCCCCCGCTAGATCTGGGCGATATTCCCAAGCCCAAGTCCATCAAGAAGATCCTCGATCAGCACGTGATTGGCCAGGAAGACGCCAAGAAGATCCTGGCGGTCGCCGTTTACAATCACTACAAGCGGCTCTCCAGCCACGAGCAGGAGAACGAAGAAGTCGAGATCCACAAGAGCAACATCCTGCTCATCGGACCCACGGGCTCGGGCAAGACCCTGCTGGCGCAGACCCTTGCCAAGATCCTCAACGTTCCGTTCGCGATCGCCGATGCTACCACGCTCACCGAGGCGGGATACGTCGGCGAGGACGTCGAGAACATCCTGCTTCGCCTGCTGCAGGCCGCGGATTACGACATCAAGCGCGCCGAGCGGGGTATCGTCTACATCGACGAGATCGACAAGATCGCCCGCAAGAGCGAGAACCCCTCCATCACGCGTGACGTCTCGGGCGAGGGCGTCCAGCAGGCGCTGCTCAAGATGCTGGAGGGCACGACGGCCAACGTCCCGCCACAGGGCGGTCGCAAGCACCCCTACCAGGAATTCATCCAGATCGACACCACCAACATCCTGTTCGTGGTGGGCGGGGCGTTCATCGGGCTCGACAAGATCATCGAGACCCGGGTCGGCAAGAAATCCATCGGGTTCGGGGCCGACGTCAAGGGGCCCGAGGACAAGAGTCTCGGGGAGCTCTATCGGGCGCTTTCGCCCGAGGACCTGCTCAAGTATGGCCTGATTCCCGAGTTCATCGGCCGCATTCCGGTCGTCGCCACCCTCGATGCTCTGGACGAGGCAGCGCTGGTGCGCATCCTCACCGAGCCCAAGAGCGCCATCGTCAAGCAGTACCGGCGTCTTCTGGCCATGGACGGGGTCGAGCTCGAATTCAGCCACGACTCCCTGGGCGCGATCGCCAAGGAAGCCCTCAAGCGCAAGACCGGGGCTCGTGCCCTGCGCAGCATCGTCGAGGAGTTGATGCTCGACGTCATGTACGAGGCTCCCAGTCGGGGCGACCTCAAGAAGGTCATCTTGACCCAGGACCTCGTCGAGCGCCGCTCGAGCTCGGCGTTGCTGGTCATGGCCGAGGGCAAGAAGGCCGCCAAGAACCAGGAGAAGTCGGCCTAAACCCTTTCCAGGTTAAGGGGTCCGTCCGCGCTGTCGACGCCGCCTTCGGGGTGCGGGCATCTGCCCTTGGCATGCGGGACGGCTACCGGTACCGGGATCAGACGACCTGATACTCGGGCACGAGTCCCGGGAACAGCGGCATCTGATGTGCCGCGGCAGTGTCCGGGCGAGAACCACGGGCCCGGCCTCGTCCGGGCGTCGTCTTCGGGCGAGCGGCTGGCGGAAGCTCGCCGGGCCGAGCAGACGGTTCCGGCTCGGCCGTTCCGAAGTCGGTTGCCTGCGGGAGCGGAAACTCCACCGCAAGCGCGTCGAGCGCCTCACGCCCCCGATCGCTGAAGGAAAGAGGAAGCGGCGGAGCGGTCGCGGAAGCCTGCAGGCGAACCGGAGCCGGCGTCGGATCGACGCTGGCGATGGCGTCAAAAGGCAGCTGTGCCGCCGCTCGTGCCGAGCCCAGAGACGGCCGTGCGGACTCGTCTTGCGCCGAGATGGCCCGCTCGAAGTGGGCCTGTGCCAGCCTCCGGATCCTGCGCCAGTCGGGCTCGAACCGACTGACCAGGGTCCAGAACCTGGGCGAATGGTCCGGGATCTTGAGGTGGGCGAGTTCGTGCAGGATCAGGTAGCGCAGGACCTGCGGGGGAAGACCGTTGACCGCATATCTGGAGAACGTAAGCACACCGGTCCGGCAGTTGGCCTGAGCGAGCCGTGACCGCTTGGCCTTTCCCAGGCGGACCCCCGTGACGTGAACCTGCACCGTTTCCTGGTTGATCCGCTCGACGAGGGTCCAGAGATCCAGCTCCGAGAGCGGCGCTGCCTCCGGAACGGCCGGAAGGGACGCTAGCTGGGCCTGCCTGCGCAAGGCCCAGCGGTGGAAGCGAGCCACTGCCGCCTCCTGCTCGGCCCGGGGCCAGTGGCGAGGCATGGAGACCAGCAGTTGCCCCTCTTCGACGTGCGCCCGGGCCGTGCGAGCTTGCACGTATGACAGCTTAATCTCCATGTTGACATACTAGCATGCTCGAATGCCGACCGAGGTGAGGATTGCACGAAACGTCCCACCATGGCTCGAGGCCCGCTCGCCATGCCAGGGCCGGGTCCAGTCTGCGGACCTCGAACGCGTCAATCGGCCTGACCGAGGTCAGGAAGCGTCAGCCGAGCTTGGCGAGGATCTTGGGCTCGAGCTGGGCCTTGGGCATGTAGCCGATCAGGCGCTCGGCCGGCTCTCCGCCCTTGAAGAGGATCAGCGTAGGGATGCTCATGATCCCGTACTTTTGCGCGGTCGTGCCGTTCTCGTCGACATCCAGCCTGAGGATCTTGAGCTTGTCGCCGTGCTGCCCGGCGATCTCCTCGAGGATGGGGGCGATCATCTTGCACGGGCCGCACCACTCCGCCCAGAAGTCCACCAGAACGGGCTTGTCGGCCTGCAGGACTTCGGTCTGGAAGTTGCTGTCGGTGACGGTTGGCAGCTTGCTCATGCGGAAAGGTCTCCTTACCAGATTGAACTTTCCTGTCATTCTACACCGCGCGACCAGGCTTTCCGTAGTTCCGCTCGCCCTGCGGTGCCTGGCGATCGGTTTTGGGGCCCTGCCCCTTCGAGCCAGGCACCTCGCCGCACTCGGGTCTCGCTGTCTGGTTGCATTGCGCTTTCGATGGGCTGCGGGTTAGAATGGGTTCCTGCACGCGCTCATAGCTCAGCTGGATAGAGCGTCTGACTACGAATCAGAAGGTCGAGGGTTCGAATCCCCCTGAGCGCGCTAGGTGGCGGGATCGGCCGAGAGGCTGGTCCCGCTTTTCTTGACCCGCTCCAGGACGAAGCTCGACGGCTGGGATAGGCAAGGATAGGTGGGGGCAGGAGGTGCTCTCGCCGATCGGGCTCGCATGCCTACCCGAGGGTCGGTTTACATCGAGCGCAGATTCCTGTTACGCTTCCGCCGTGCGATCCATTCCGTTGCAGCGATGTCGCAGGGCGACCTGATCCGGCGGGTAGCCTCTCGGCTCGGGATCGCATGCGATAGCGAAACGACGGCGCCGTTCCTCTTTCGGCTCACCTACCCGAACGGCGGCATCCGGTACGTCCTGGATAGCGACTTTGCGGTGAACCGGGCTGCGTCCCTGGTCGTCTCCGATATCAAGCCCTGCATCTACCGCTTCCTCGGGCAGGCGGGGCACCCGGTTCCCGAGTACAAGGTCTTCTTTGCCGATGCGTGGGCCCGGCAGTTCGGCATCGATCGAGACCAGGCGAGCGCTTTTGCCTTCGCGGCAGAGCTCGGTTACCCGGTCGTGGTCAAGCCGGCCAACTCCTTCAGGGGCCGTGGCGTCCAGCTCGCGTTCGCTCCCGGCGAGCTCGAGCGTGCCATCACGGGCGCCCTGGCGTTCGACTCCATGTTCATCGTCCAGCGTTACATCGCGGGCGAGGAATATCGGCTCGTGGTTTTCGACGGAGCGGTGCGTCTGGCTTACGAAAAATGCCCTCTCGAGATCGTAGGGGATGGCCGCAGCACCTGCCAGCAACTGATCGAGGCCAGTCTCGAGGCTAGCCGGAGCGCAGGCATTCCGGCCGACGTCACGGCCGCCGATCCGCGGATCGACCCGTTTCTTGCGAACCAGGGCCTGGCGCGAGACGCTGTGCCGGAAGCTGGCAGAACCTGCCGTGCCGGCCTGGCGGCAGGGTTTCCGGCCGGGGGACGGCTGGTCGAGCGCTGGAACATGCTGCCAGCCGGCCTCGCCGAAAGGGCGATCGCGGTGGCGCAGGCGTCGGGCTTGCGCCTGGTCGGGCTCGACATCCTCGTGGCCCCGTCCGGCACCTGCTACACCATCGACGTCAACTCGCCGCCCGCGCTGGAGGGCTACGCGGCGCTGGGCTCGTGCCAGCGCGAGCGGACCGAAGCGCTGGTCGCCGACCTTCTCTGCGCAACGGGAGCGAGTGCTGCGGTCGTTCCGTGCGAGCCGGCATGATCCTGCCGTTTCCGCTCTCCGTCGTTGCTGTCGTGGCCGAGAGGCGCGGCATCTCGGTCGAAGTCGAGGAGTTCCGGTACGCATTGCAGCTCCGCTACCCAGGCGGCGCGGTGCGCCACGTTCGCGGGAGGGTCTTCGACCTCGATCTCTCTACCTCATGCGCTAATGTCGTCTGGCGGAAGTTCAGGACCAGTCGGCTGGCCGCAGCCGGGTTGCCGGTGCCGGCCGGGGACCTGTTCGGCCCTCCTCGGCCCGAAGGCGCGATCGCGAGGAATATCGGGGAGATGCGCGCCTTTGCGGAAGGTATCGGCTTTCCCGTATACGCGAAGGCGCCGGCCGCAATCGAGGCCGCCGCGTCGATCCTGGTGGATCGGCCGGAAGCCCTCGAGCAGGCGGCCGCCGGGTTGGTCCAGGCTTGGGGAGGCGTGTACGTGCAGGAGCGCCGGGCCGGTCTCCCCGTCGGGGCGATCGTGCTGGACGGGGAGGTGGTCGTGGCGTACGAGGGGCGTCTAGAGCCGGCCGGTGCGGACGGCCTTGCGATCGCGACATTGCCCGCAGGATTGCGCGCCGCGGCCGCGACCACCCTCGCCTCCCTCGGCCTCCGGTTCGGCGCCGTCGGATTCCTCTTGCCACCAGGCAGGGATGACTGGGTCGTGCTGTCGGCGGATCCGGCGCCCGATCTGGGTGCCTTGTGGGTAGCCGGGGGGGACCTGCAGGAC
>JAJYIO010000085.1 GCA_021790035.1 bacterium
GCCAGACGCGCCTGGGCGAAGGCATCGGTCGTGTAGAGGGCCATCGGTCGGCCTTAGAGCCAGTTCCGGCCGATGTGCTTGATGTCGGACTGGACGATGCTGGCCGCACCGTTGGCAACGTCGACCGTCCCCAGCAGGACGGTGCCAGCCGCGAGAGCCGGGGCGACCTGACTGCCAGTCGTCGCGGCCGCGCCGGCGACCGCGCTGACGGTTCCCGTGTCGTCCGAGACGATGTTGTACCGGATCGACTCACCGGCCGTACCGGGAGCCGCCGTCGCGAGGTTGGTCGCGCCGACGCTCTCGAAGTCGACCCCCCCGAGCGTGCCGACGAAGGGCTGGACGTTGACGTTGACGGCCGCGCCAGGGGTGATGAGACCGCCGTGGACGATGTCGTCCGCCAGGGACTCATTCAGCTCCGAGAAGTCCTGGCGCTCCTTGACTACCTTCGGCATCTCGCCGCTCCTTTCCGATCAGATGAGGGTTGCGGGTCAGGGAGGCCCTACTTCTTGCCCTGGTCGTCCTGCTTGCCGCCCTGGTCGCCGCCGGGGGCCTTGCCACCGTCGGCCGAGGCCTTGGGCGCCGACGCGGCGTCCGGGTCCTCGGAACCGGGCGCCAGGGTGATGGGCCTTCCGAGATCCTTGAGAGTCTTGGCGAGCTTGGCGTCGTCGGTGGTGAAGACGCCATGCGTCGGGAACTGGCCTTCCTTGGGATCGAACCTCGGGGTCGGCACGAACTCGGCCACGACCTTGCCGTTCTTGTCCGTGACCTTGTGGTCGTGGAACTTGGAATTGAAGATGAACACCGGTTGCTCCTCGATTGGGGCCGATCAGGCCCTGGTGGGTGCCGGGATCGGGCCGATGCCTACAGGATGTTGGTGACCATCCCGCGGCTGTTGAGGACGCGGTCCTCGAGGGTGAGCAGGTCGAACACGACCTTGGGCTCCGACAGGCCGGTCTGCGCCAGGGCGATGACCCAAGGGCCCGCGACGTCGCCGATCGTGAAGCCGTTGGGCCGCACGTATTCGGGGGCGAAGATGCCGATCTGGCCCGCAGGAGCCTGGGTATCCAGGTAGACCGGAACCGGGCCGACCATCGGCGAGTAGTAGGCGGTCGCGATCCGAAGGTTGGCCTTGGTCGTCACCGCGAAGTCGGCCACGCGACTCCCGGGGAACTGCTTGGCGAGCTGAGCGTTGATGACGCCGACCGCGCTGGTCGAGGACGTCACTGCGGCCAGCTCGTGGACGCCGATCGCCGTGATGATGTCGGAGATGACCGTGTCGAGGTCCGACAGGTTCAGGGCCGCGGCGCCACCGCCAGGAGTGACGACGTTGTTGACCGAACGCGTCCAGAAGCCGCCCATCGAGAAGATCGGCCCGTTGGGGTTCTCGGTGCCCGACAGGAGCGAGAGATTGGACGCCCTCTTGAGCTTGACCAGGCCGTCGGTGACCTGGCGGTCGAGTTCGTCCATGAACCCGCGCTTCTTGATCATCTCGTTCGAGACGATGCCGACGTTCACGAGCTTGCCGATCGCCGACAGGGTGTTCGTCCGCCGGTACTGCGCGCCGTCATCCTCGGCCGGCGTGCCGTTCGGATCGAACGTCATCGAGGCCAAGGTGTTCGGGCCGAAGTCGTCCTCTCGCCAGCCGTGGGTGAAGTCGGTCACCGTGTTGAGGCGCCGGTCCTCGATGAGGTTGAGGAACACGGTATCCGTGTTGTAGAGCTTGGAGACCTCGGTCGACAACGACACGAGGCGAACCGCCCCGATGTCGCCGATACCGACAGCCTGGGTGATGACGCCGCGCAAGAACTGAGCCGTCCGGATGCCATTGGCCCCCATCAGTTGCAGGTTCTCGATGGCCTCACGGGCGCTGAAGTACTGTGCCCGCGACTCGACCGCGTTGAGGAACTGCTCCCCGACTCCGGCGATGGGCCTGACGGACCCAGGGGCTGCTGCCAGTTGAGCGGCCGCCAGGTCGTCGCCCTGGAAGGCCGAAGTGAAGGTGCGCACGATCTTTCCTCCTTGCGCTCGGCCAAGGTGGCCGGAGAGGGCCCGCGGCGATGCCGCGAGCCCGGTGGGTGGTCTCTCGGCCTACTCGGCCAGCAGGGCGCCCGCGATCCGGCCGCCGATGGTGTTCTGGATGGGGGGATCGCCCTGGATCCTGGCCTGACCCGGGGCAGCGAATCCGGCGACCAGGGGGCCCTGGCCGACCGGAGCGAGCTTGCTACCGACCGACTGCTTAAGGGCGTCGAGGTCGGCCTGAAGAGGCTTGACGGCGGCCTGCACGGCGGCCGTGATCTGGCTCGACAGATCGGCAGGCGCCGCGGCCAACCTGGTCTTGCCGTGCGCCGAATGGCGCACGTGACCGTGGCCGGCGTGCTGCTCGTTGCCGCCGGCGTCCTCGGGATCTCCCTCGGGATCCGCGTCCTGGTGGCAGTAGCAGTCGCCCTCGGCGCAGTCGCCGCGAACGCAGCAGCAGTTCGCCTCCTCCTTGCCGGCCGAGTGGCAGCAGCACTCGGGGGTCCGGCCTTGCACCTGAACGGTACCTGCCAGCCTGGCCACCAGGGGACCGACGATGGCCTGGTCTTCGCCAGCCAGTGCCTCCTGCAGGCGGCTGGGGTTCTGGAGGATGCCGAGAAGCTCCTTGCTGGTCATCGCTTGCTCCTTTCGCGCGATCAACGACCGCCGGAGCTCCGCGCCCTCGGCGTCAAACTGTGCCATTCCGACCATCTGGCCGGTCGATCCGACCTCGGGCGCGCTGGTCGTCCGTTGCGCGCCAGCTCTCGGCGCGGCCGGCACCGCAACCCAGGAATTCTCCGCGCCCTTCAGGCCGTCGTGCGCCGGGATCAGCCCCAAGCAGAGCTTCCCGTCGTACTCCTGGCCCGGGATGTGCGAGCAGGCATCCTCCGAACCGATGTAGGAGGCCCACCAGTCGTAGATCGCTCCGCCGCAGATGGAGCACTCGACCTCCATCCAGTCGAGGAAGAAGCCGACCGAGGTCTCCTTGAGGATGCCGCCCTCGACGTTCGCCCGGAACGCCGCATTGTCAGGCGTGCGCAGGGCGTAAGCCTTGATCCAGAGGTAGGTGTAGGGCTCACCCTCGACCTTGCTCTTCTCCCCGGCGTCACGGCTCACGCCTGCATCGAAGATTCGGCAGTTCTGGACCGTCGCCGACCAGAAGTGGTCCTCGAGGCCGGGCCGGCCGACGAAGGTCGGGGCAAGTTGCTCGAGGGCCGGGATGAGCAGACGCTCCTGGTGCTCGGTCGGCTGGTTATCGCAGGCCAGGATCGGCACGACCCAGACCTCGTCAGCCGTATGGTCGCGGAGGGTCTGCCTGTTGATGAGCTCGAGCTCAGCCGCCGTCGGTGTGAACGGATCGGCACTGACGACCGGACCGCGGCCAGCCCCGGACATGAGGACTCGGCCACGGGTGAGAGATTGCCGTTGGCCGGCGTTCGCCTCCAGGGAGGGGCGCTTGGTGAGCGTCATGGTGGTCTCCGTTACACGAGGGGAGCTTCCGGGAGCTGGGCGGTCGGGTCCTTGACCTCGCCGGTCGCCGTGATCTGCACGATCTCATCGCCGCCCTTGGACAGACGCGGGAAAGCGACCACACCGCGAATCTCGTTCTTGCTGAACGATCCGGCCTTGGCCAAGTTGAGGGCCACCTGGCTCGCCTCGAGGGTGACCTTGCGCGTCCTCGGCCGTGCCCCCGTCATCAGGCCGACGATCCCGAGGTGCGGGACCAGGAACTTGGTCGCGAACTGGCTGTCGACGAGCCGCTCGTAAGACTGCACGCAGGCGTCGAGCTGGTCCTGTGCCGTCTCGGACAAGCTCCCGCCAAGCGGCCCCCTGTCGCCAAACCCGAGGGCGTCGGCCGGGAACCCGTATACCGAGCACACCATCTTGGCGTTGAACTTTCGGCCGTCAAGGAACGATGAGTCGGCCTTGACCTGGCCGTTGCCGTGGATTCCCCACTTGCCGCGGAGCAGGAGCGGGAGATGGGCGCCGATCGGGTTCTGATACCGGCGCTCGATGTAGCTCGCCATCTGCGCCCAGAGGTTCGAGGCCTTGCGCTCGTCCTGGTCGCTCCACTCGCCCGTCTTAGGGTTGCGCAGGTCCGACTGGTCCCAGGTGAGGATTGCGCCGGCCTGCGTGCCGTTCCCGAAGTACGACCGGTTGAAATTGGCCATCGCCTCGTCGGCTTCCATGTCGATCGCCGTGGCCGTGAGCTTGGGTAGCCCGATCAAGTCCGTGACGGGATTCGTACCCTTGATGTGCAGGATCTCTTCGGGTGAAAAGACTCGGAAATTCTGGCCGACCGTCTGGCGCCACGCGATGATGCCGGTCCTCGAGTTGCCGATCGGCTTCATCGTCTGCGGCGGGATCCGCAACAGGTTCGTCACCTGGCCGAGGCCATTGCGCTGGATGTATGAGAAGTGGTTCTCGCAGATGGTTAGGTCGAGGGCCGCCTGGTGACGCCAGTCGTCGAATGCGATCGCCCCCAGCCATGCCTGAAGGTCGGCGAACATCGGATGCGTACCGTCCTGGGTCGTGTTGTCCACGACTTGATAGCCGGCCGCCAGGATTTCGCCCGCGATCTTGTCGCAGACCGACCGGACGCACCAGATTTGCTGGTAGTAGTCGAAGAACGCCGCGATCGGGTTCTCGTACCTGCTCCACGGGTTCCAGTCGCCGAACCCGCCATAGCCGTCGATGCCGCTGTCGAGAGGCTTGTCGGCAGGCTGCGCAGTCGTCGGCGCGGCCATCGGCGGTCGGCCCTGCTCGACCAGGCCGAGCGTCCCGGCAAGCATCGGGTCGATGCCAGCCAGGGCCAGCCCGAGCCGACGACGCGCGGCTCCTAGCCAGTCCCAGAATGCCATCCGACCTCCAAGTGACGAGTCCCGCCGGCCCCGAGGACCAGCAGGGCCGACGGGATCTGTTACCGACCGAAGCGACGCCGCTGGGCCGCGATGAACGGCACGAGCGCGCCGCCGAGAACCGAGTAACCCGGATCGCCCATCGGCCTGGCGAGGTCAGAATCCGGACCGTCGCCGACGATGACATGCGTCTGGCCGACCTGGTGAATGACCGGACCAGCCGAGACCCACCGATCTTCGCGGAGGTAGTTCAGCGCCTGGCTCGTCATGTCGACGTCGTCGTCGTGCGCGCCCTTGGGAAACGCCGCGTGCTGGTCGATGTAGGCCTGTACCCACGGTGCGATCGACGGATGAGGCAGGTAGACGTCGCCGCCCTCGATCTGCGGGCTACCAGCAGCCGCTCGTGCCGTTTTGGATCCCAGCGGTTCGACCGGGATCAGTCCGGTAATCGAGCCCTTCAGGGTTGAGATGACGGCCGGACCGTTCGCCTTGTCCTCGACGAGCTTGCCCGTCGCCTGCGGGAATCGCGCCGCCATCGCCAGGAATGCGCGGATCGTGGCAGGCAGGTCGAGACGGTCGTGGACGCGGTCGCGGAGGTACTTGCGCGATCCCTTCTTGCCCCAGGCGCCGCCCGAGACGTAGTCGGAGTCCTTGGTCTCCTTGAACGTCATGTCCCAGCTCAAGAGTTCGACGTCGAACTCCTCGGGAATCGGTTCGCACGGGCAGAGGTGCAGCGATCCGTCCTCGAGGCGAATCGGCACCGCCGGCAGAGGATTGCCCGGGTAGTGCCAGAAGCGCCACCAGCGCCGCTTGAACATGCCGCCCTCGGCCGGCACCGGACGCTGCTGATACTGGCCAGCATAGCCGTAGGAACCGAGTCCACTAGGACCTTTCAGCTCCTTGACCTCTTGCGGGCCGATGCGGTCGGGCCACAGGAGCTCGCCCTCCTTGGTGCGTGGGTCGCTCCAGCCTAGCGGCGTCACTTGGATCTGGACCTTGGGCTCGTATTCGTTCGGCAAGCAGAGGTGGACGTAGTCGCCCTGCTCGAGGATTCGGCCTGCGATGTCCTGCTCGTGCAGGCGCTGCATCACGACGACCTTGGCGCCGGTCTTGGGGTTGTTGAGGCGCGATCCCATCGTGCGCGTCCACCAGGTCCATGCGGTGTCGCGGGAGGCATCGCTCTCGCCCTGCTTGGCCGACAGAGGATCGTCGGCGACCAGGATGTCGCCGCCCTCGCCGGTTGCGCCGCCTGCGACCGACGTCGCCAGGCGAAATCCGCCGTGATCGTTGTCGTACCGGCTCTTGACGTTCTGATCGCTCTTGAGCGCGAACCGATCGCCCCATCGCGCCTGATACCAGGGAGATTGAATGATGTCGCGGGTCTTGACCGCGTCTCGGATCGACAAGTCGGCATCGTATGAGCCGAACATCCAGCGCGTCTGCGGGTGGTCGATCCACGACCAGGCCGGCCACATGACGCCGACCGAGAGCGACTTCATGCACCTGGGCGGCATGTTGATCAGCAGGCGTAGGATGTCGCCTCGAGTGACGGCCTCCAGGTGTTCGGCGATCGCGTCGATGTGCCAGCTGTGCGAATACTCTCCTGGCTCGACGACATGCCACGCCTGGCGGATGAACACGGCCAGATGCTGCTCGGCCTGCTCGACGGCCTCCTCTTCCCAGAGGCTGTGATACTCGGCTACGAGCCGGCGTTGCTCGGCCTCACTTAGAGGTTTGGCGGCCATTGGGAAGCGTCACGTGGTAAGGCGGCAAGTGAAACCTGGTCTTGACGGGCGGCTGCGAGGCGCTCGTCTGCGCCTCGTGCGGGCCGATGAAAGCGTTGCGCGTCGCCTTGTATTGGAGGCGCTGCTGGCGCTTGTGCTGGCTCATCGTGCCTCCAAAAGGGTGAGGCGCCGGCCACCAGGACCGACGCCTCGACGCGGTTGCCGTCTACGCTGGCTTGCGGTCGAGGATCAGCGAAATCTGCTGGGCGGTGAACGGTTTGCCGTTGCGGGCCACCTCGCCGACCTCGGCCAGCAGGGCGGAAATCTGCCGGAGGCTGTTGCCAGATTCGCGAAGGATGCGCATCTGGTCGATCACGGCAAGCTCGTCGACATTCGGCTCGATGTGCTTCTTGTCGGCTGCGAGCTGGAACCCATAGGGCACGTTCCCCGTGCGCTCGCCACGGGCCTTCTTGGCGGCCAGGGCGGCCTTCGTGCGGCCTCGAATGATGGCCCGCTCGTACTGTGCGAAGGCGTCCATCATCTGGCGCATCAGGGTCGCCTCAGGGCCGTCGCCATTTCCAGCCCCGTCGGACGACAGGATCTGCGCCCCGTTGCGCTCAACCAGGCGCTCGATCATGGCGGCCGTCATCGTGTCGCGAGCCATGCGGTCGCGCTTGGCCACCAGGAGGACGCCAGCGCCGTGCTCGGTCAGCGCATCGATCGCCGCCAGCAAACCAGGCCTCTTGTCGAGGCTTGCGGCGCCCGAAATCCCAAGATCCTCGTGGATCTCGACGAGTTGAGCGCGATTCGTGTCGCACCACCGCTCGAGGGCGGCGCGCTGCGCCTCGGGTCCGAGGTGCTGGTCGTCGGTCGAAACACGGATGTAACCGATGACGAGAGTCGAGGCTCCGAGGGCGACCTTGCGGCGAGGGCTCACTGACAGGCTCCTTTCGAGTCGGTGAGCCTATTCTAGCTTGTCTAAAGCCCTTCGTCAATAGACACTCGCTTGTCGGGTCAAGGTTAAATCGACTTAACCTTCATTCTTGGCCGCCTGTCGATCGACCTCGACGGCCTCGACGTCGATCACGTCGACCTGCGGCAGGCCGAGTTCGGCCAGCGCCTTGGGACCTCCCAGCGCGGTCGCAATCTCGCGCATCCGCGAGTGACGCTCCTCCTGCGTGTGCCGGACCTCGATCGAGACCTTCGACGACGTCTCGATCCGGTCGGCCCAGCGCTCCGAGCGACGGTTCTTGAGAGTGAAGATCGTCGCGACGATGTTCTGCTTGCGGACCTGCGCCTTGAGGCTGTTCTCGGCCAGGTCGGCGAGATCCTCGTCGGCAACCTCCAGGGCGTTGCGCCACGCCTCGGCGAAGGCAGGGTCGTCGTTGCGCCAGATCCGCGCCGTCGACCGGTGAATGCCGATCGCCTGGCAGGCCGCGCCGACGGTGCCGAACTCCTCGAGGGCCGCGACGAACCGGGCCTTGGCCTCGGGCGTGCACTTGTCCATGCCGGAACCGGCGTGCGGCGGCTTTTTGGTGGCAAGCGATTTTGGCGTGTGTGCTGCCTTCGCCATGATCGCCTCCTCGTGCCCTTATCCCTCGACGGGAATCCTGATGATGCTTTGCGGCACGTCTCCGACCAGAGCTCCGGCCTCGAAGCGATCGAGGGCTTCGCTCAGCGATGGCATCTTGTGATGCCTGTCGCCGTCGGTGCCCTCGTACAAGGTGCCGTCGATAAGCCAC
>JAJYIO010000086.1 GCA_021790035.1 bacterium
GGAGTTCGACCAGCTTCTCGGTGATCGGGAGCCCGAGCCCCAGGCCTCCGCGTCGGGCGGCATCTCCGGCCTCGATGTGTCCGAAGGCCTCCCACAGACGCCCGATCTCGCATTCGCCGATCCCGGGCCCGCTGTCCCAGACGTCGACCCGCAGCTTGTCTCCCTCGGGTCCGACCCGGAGCCCGGCCTGTCGCCCGGGCGGGGTGACCTTGATCGCGTTGTCGAGGAGCTCCTTGATCACCTCGCTCAGGCGGCGCGAGTCGCCCAGCACGATCGGCGCGGCGGCGCTCACCTCGACCGAGAGGGTCAGATTCTTGTCCTGGAACCGCGCTCGCTCGACCTCGGCGATGTCGCGAGCGAGTTCGGCCATGTCCACCGGAGTCCGGTAGAGGGGCAAGGTACCGCCGAGCAGGGCGGAGTACTCGACGATGCGCTCGACGTGCTCGGCAAGTCTTCGCGTCCCATCTTGAATCCCGGCGATGAGCTCCGCGTCGGGATACGTGTCCTCGAGGAGCTCGGCGTAGCCCATGATGAGCGAGAGCGGGGTTCGCATCTCGTGGGACACCGTCGACAGGAAGGAATCCTTGAGCTGGGCCAGCTCGGCGGCTTTCTTGAGCTCGGCCTGGCTCATCGCGAGGGCTTCCTCGGATCGCTCTCGCTCGGTCTCGAGCTGCTCGAGGCGGCGGGCATCGAGGGCGATCCCGCCGACGATGAGGGCGGTGAAGCCGAGCGCAACGGTCATGAGACGCTCGATGGGCGTCACCCCGTTGGTCCTGACCGCCGCGATCCACAGTAACCCCAGCAGAGCCGGGGTGACGAGGACGGAGGCCAGGAAGCGTCGGCCCACCAGGCCCGTCAGCGTTCGCCCCAGTGCGGTGTCGACCAGCCAGGGCGACGGACGGACGGCCGTGACTCCCAGGCTGAGCAGCATCCAGAGGAGCCAGGCCTGCGGCACTTGTTCGAATGGCGGCTCCACACGCACGAACTCGATCTTGAAGAGCTGGTACAGGAACCCGAAGTAGAGAAACAGGAACGCCATGGATCCCAGGGAGTCGCCGGTACGACTCAGCGACCGGCCCTTGAGCAGCAGGGCCAGCCCGAGGAGCGCGACCACCAAGGCCGTGGGCAGGGCCATCCGGGCGGAGATGAAGTCCGTGGCCACGGCCCGGGAGGAGACCCACCGATCCAACCCGACGTCGATCCTCTCGATCCAGCGGACGGACAGAGCGATGCCGAATGCCATCGTCACGAGCGACAGGAGCTGCGCGGCGCCTCGAGCTCCCGGGAAGTCCCTGCCCGTGACGATCAGAGTGGCCCCCACCACCAGCAGGCCTGCCGCGGCCTCGGGTCCCTGCGTCAAGGGGGCAAGGATCGAGGCTGCCAGACCCCTGGAGCCAAGGAGCCAGGAGGCGATCTCCAGGGCGCCGCAGATCAGCGCGATCGAACCGGTGACATCCGAAAAGACTTCGAGCGAACGAATGGCCTTTCGTTGTCCAGCCTCGTCCATGGTACAGAGCGTATCAGAGGCCAGCCCCGCAGGATCCGTCGGGAGAGGAGAACGTCACTCGCCCTCCCGTCCGGTGGATCCATTTTCGAGCGATTCGGCCGCCGGTTCGGGCGTCAAGGATAGCGGAACTGCGACATCCGAGCCGGGACCATCCAGGACTTCATCAGCCCCGAGATCCGCTCCAAAGCCGAAGAATCGCCGGATCTTGGGCAAGAGGAGCGACTGCGGCCCATCCGGGGCGTCGGACGCGAGGTCCAGCTCCGCGAGCCAGTATGCGTTCTCGCGCTCGCGTCGGGCGATCGTCTCGGCGATCGCCGCCACGACCTCCGGATCGACCTTGAGCAGGTTGCGAAAGGCGGTCCGGGGAATCTCGATGACCTCGAGGGCTACCGCAACGAACCCCTTGCGGGCAGCTGGAGCAACGATCGTCGCGGACCGCGGTCTCCCGAGGAACAGGCTCATCTCGCCCAGGGTTTCCCCCGGGCCCACGATGGCGACGGGAGCGGACTGGGCAGGATCACCCAGATAGACCGCCGCCTGGCCGGCCGCGACCACGAACATCGAGAGCCCGGGTTCGCCCTTGCGGAACAAGGCCGCACCCGGGGCGACCGACTTGCGCTCGCTGTGCGCGGAGATCAGACCGATCAGGTGGGCGATCGGCTGGAAGAGGGCGATGGTCTTCAGGAGACGCTCGATGTGAGAAGCCTGGTTGGCGTCGTCCAGTCGGTCCGTGGCCTGGCGCAGGAGGCTTGCCTTGGCGTCTCCCGCGTTGGCCACGAGGTGGAAATAAGGCCGCGCTTCCAGGATCTTTCCGGTCCTCAGCATCAGCTCCCCCACCAGGTACGCGACCGCGAGATCGTTCGTGCGGCGATCTTTGGCCACTCCGTGATCGAAGGCCGCCTGGTAGAGATCGCGGGCCCGGCCAAGGTAGCTTACCTCTCGCCCCATCTCGTCGCCATAACGACATATCCAGGCTGCGCGGTGAAGCAGGCTGGCCTGGACCTCGAGCGGAGCCTCGCGCGCCTGAGCCGAGATCAGTGCGAGTTCGAAGCTCCGCAAGGCTGCGAAGAGCGAGCGCTCCTTCTGCGTGAAATCGACCGCGGCCCCCAGCTTGACTCGGGACAGGGCGGCGACGACGGCCTGGTGCAACCTCTCCGAGAGGTCTCCGAAATCGTCGCGGTAGGCCGCGAAGTTACACCGGGGGCATACGCAGATCTGGTAAAGCGTCGGATTGATGCCGTGGTAATGCGGGCAGAAATCGCTGTCGCGCCGGAGCAGGCTGAAGGTGCCGCTCCGGGGAGACCAATGGAGGAAGTCCGCGCCGCAGAGCGGGCAGCGAACCTCACGCTTGACGAGTACGTTGGGCGACAGCGTGGCTTCCTCCTGCCGCATTCATACCCGCTGACCGAGCGACCCTCTATTGGCCGTGCAGCCTGCAAGCTGGCATGACGTTACGTTTGCGGGATGCGCCCGGCCATCCGGGCGCATCCCGTTGCGAGTCAGTGGCGCGCGCTGGCCGTCTTGGTCAAAGGCTTTGCCGCGCCGTGCGCGGCGTGCTGCTCCAGGCCCTTGATACGGACCGCGACCGGGGGAATGTGAGATTGGTCGCGGTTCCAGCGGGCAACACCCGCCGTGGCGATGTCGTACTTGTTGCCTGCATTCCACAGGAGCCATCCCACTCCGTGGGCATCGCGAGCAGCTTGCAGCTCCCGCTCGACGTACCGGGGAGAGAAATTGGGCGACAGGTACTCGAACGCCTGGACCCAGGGTCGGACGACCACGGGCAGCGGATTGGTGTCGAACAGGACCCTGGCGACGCCCTGGCTGACGAAGTAGTACGGATGATCGCCAGGATGGGCGTAGCCGTCGAACGGGCCGTAGAAGTGCGAGGGATAGAGCATCGGGCTGATGACGTCCACGTCCTTGGCCAGAGCCTGGATGCGCTGGCCGGTGACATCCTGGTCGACCATCTTGTTCCAGGCCATCACGCCGTAGACGTCGATTCCCAGGAGGACGTGATAGGGCTTGAGCTCGTCATGGGCGCGCTTCAGGAAGCTCGAGAGGACCTGCCACTTGGGCTTGACGGCGGGGTTGAAGCTGAACTTGCAGTCCTTGGTGTCCCCTTGGGCCGGGAACCGGACGTAATCGAACTGGATCTCGTCGACTCCGCTCTCGGCGAGTTCCTTGGCCAGGCGCAGGTTGTAGTCCTGGACCTCGGGCTGGTTGGCATCGACCCAGTCGAGCTTGCCGTGCTCGAGCCAGACGGCGCTCGGATCGCTCAGACGATGAACGTCGAGATCGTGGCGCCGCGTCGCCAGAACCGGATCGTGAAAGAGTACCTGGCGGGCGATCACGTGGATTCCCATCTTGTGCAGGAGATAGACCAGCTTGGGCAAATCGACGATGGTGTGATCCCACTCGCTCATGGCCCGCACCTTGGGATCCGAGGACAGGAACGAGACCGGGCCGTCCTTGGCGTCGAAGACTACCGAGTTGCCGCCGACCGCCTTGATCTGGCGCGCCAGGTCGAAGATACGATCCATCCCGGCGGTCGTGGAGGTGCAGTAGATGCCCATGACCGGTTTCGTGGCCGGCCACCCGTCGGGCGTGGGATGGAGGGGGGCTGAAAGGGCTTCCGGGATCTCGATGGTCTGGCCGGGGTTGACCCACGGATGCTTGAGGTGGTTGACCTTCATCACGGCCAGGCGAAGGTCGTGCGTGGTGTAGGCCATCGTGAACTTCAAGTAGCCGTCGAGGAGGGCGTCGAGGTCCTGGCCCGGCTTGACCTTGTGGTAGATGTGGCCGTTCTTGTAGATGCCTCCCGGCGGCAGCGGCTCGCTGAAGCCGGGAATCGTCGTGACTCCGGCCGCTGCCACCGAGGCAGATGCGCCGGCCGAGCCGGACGCCTGCGCGACGGCAGGCCCTGAACTGGCCGTTGCCTGTGCGACCGGTGCGGCGCTCGGGGGGCTGGAGGCGGCTTGTTGCTGTGCGGGGCCTTGGCTGGCCGTCCCGGCGACGGCGACCATCGGCTCTTGACCGGGCTTGTAGGCCTGGATCTTGTACTTGCCCGCGAGCTTCGGGTTCAAGCGGTCAGCGTACTTCGCAGGAAACGTGATCGTGGTCGGATTCCCGTCGCTCACGTAGGGGTGGAAGGATTCGTGGTCGATTCCCACGTGCCCAGGCTTGCGGCCGAACCACATCTGCCACTGCGAGTCGATCGCCTGGATGCGTGCGATCTTGAGGGGGGCGAAATGCTTGTCGAAGGGCGACAGGGCTGGGTTGGCGCCCACCAAGAGCATGGCTTCGATGTGATACGGCGCGCTACCGCCGCCGACCGCCGCGGCGATCTGTGCCGGCGACTTTGGCGTCGTGCCGTCAGGCAATGCCAGCGTGATCGTATGGAAGTCGGGCTGGCCCAGTTCCTTTTGCACGGCGGCCTGCAAGCGAGAGAGTTCGCTGCGGATGCGTGCAGGAGAGGCCTTGCCGATCTGGATGTGGGACCAGGTGTGGTTGCCCAGCTCGAAGCCGTGGTGCTCGAGGAACTTGAGCTTGGCGGCGGCGTACTTGTCCTCTTCGAAGAAGGATGGCAGCAGATAGAAGCTGGCGTGGGGACCGAAGCCCGGGTGCGTCTTGGCGAAGGCCATCATGATCCCGACCGCGCAGTCGGGCGTGGGAATCGCCTCGCCATCAGGCCCCACTCCCGCAGCGACGAACTGGCTCTTGCGAGCATCGTCGAAGGTGATGACCACGGGCTTCTTGCCCGCTGGAACATCGGGGAATCCGGCGATCATGTCGGCCGTGGTCGTCGGGACGTAGTCGTTGTCGTAAAGCCACTGGAGGTCGCCCTTGAAGTTGGCGATGCTCCTTTGCCAGCGTCCCTCGGTGGGGCCCACGTCGTGGTACTCGAGGACCGGCACCATTCCGAGTTCGTTCGGGGCCTCCTTTCCCGAGTAGGCGACGAGCCGGAGCGCCGGCCCGCCGGTCGCCACGGCCGAGGTGACCGGGGCGACGTTGCCCTGGGCGCCCGATGAGGTCGACCGGGGGGACTTGGCGAACTGGGGATGGGCGAGAGCGAAGGCGGTTCCAGCGATGGCGAGAACGGCGATGGTAGCAGCCAGGAGCAGGCGGCGATCCTTCCACATGGTCGAGGTTCCCTTTCTGCGGGAATCCTACCACGGCGATGCCCGGCCGGACCTGAAACTGTGATTCTCCCTCGAGCTCTCTCCGGCTGATGGCAAGCTGCTTCGTGGGCTCGGCACTCGAGGTTGCGAAGTTTTCGCTTTGCAGGCTGCCGCCCGCGAGACGGCCGACGGCGCTGGCCTGGTTCCCGGTCAACCGAGAAGTAGGGTCCGGGCCAGAACTCGGCCAGGGGGGCTCAGGTGGGGCAAGAGGCGCCGGCGGCGGGCTGAGCAGCCGGTCTCCTATTGCAGCTTGATCTTGCCGGCGGCTTCGGATAGCTGCCGGGCCACGAGCTCGCCTTCGTTGTTGAGGCGGGCCTCGTTGAGGCGAATCTGCACCCCGGGATGGATCCGATCGCGAACGAGGATCTTGGGCTCGGGCAGCGACTCGACCTTGGCCTTGGCCTGCATGACCTTGGCGGCCAGTTCGATGGATTCCTGCTGCAATCCCTGGAGGGCCTGGTTCAGGCGTTCGTACAGGGCTTCCTTGTCCGGGTGCAGGCCGTGGAAGCGCTCTCGCGCCGTGCCGAGCGTGCTCAGGCCCTCTTCGAGCCGCGTGACGTTGCCCTTGACCTCGGCCTGACGGGCCTCGAAACCACGCAGAACGTCGAGCCACTTCTCCAGGGGAGTGAGCTCGACTCGGGTGGGGGTGCCCATCTTGCTGCCTATGCTGTCGGCCTTGACCTCCACATCGGCCTTGCAGGTCCCCCCGACCAGCGAGCCGGTGACCTCGACCTTGCCGCCCACGTCGACCTCGCTGAAGAGGAGGTCGTCCTTGACGAACAGGTTGCCCGGCGTGCGAGCGATCGAATTCTCCATGAAACGAACCTGGATGTCGCCCTCGGCGCGCAAGGCGGCGCGCTGGCGGACGCCCCCGACCACCATGATGAAGCCCGTGGCCTCGAGGATGCCGCCTTCGACCGCTCCGTGCACCGTGATGTTGCCCTTGGCGCGGACGTTGAAGTGAGTCCTGACGGTTCCCTGGACCTCGACGTTGCCCTCGAAGAGGATGTTACCGACTGAGAAGTCGACGTCTCCCGACACGACGAACGTCGATGAAACCGAGAGGATCCCGCGGGTGAGGAGCGGCTGGCCCGTCTCGGTGGCACGCACCTCGAGAGCGTCGGGCGAAAGCTCGACCCCACGCCCGATCCGGAAGTTGATCTCCTTGACCACTCTCGGCGGCAGGTCGTCGCCCGTAACGGTCTTGCCCGGTATCCCCGGGACGGCGGGGGTCTTGCGGGCCAGGACGTCGCCTGGTTCCACGTTCTGAACGACGCCGAGGTTGAAGTAGTCGGTGCGCCCGTCCTCGAGGATCTGCGGGGTCAGATTGGGCTTGCCGGTGCGGAAGAAGTACTCGATCGATGCGTCCGAGCCCTGGACCGGCGCATCCCCGACCGCTGCCTCGAATTCACCGGGGGACGGGTTGGCAGCCATCTGCTCGATGGCGTCCTCGGCGTAGCCGTAGGTGACGCCGCGCGACTGGAGGGCCTGCCGGATCGCCAGGGCCGTGACTCCCTCGGCGTCCGTCAGGATTACTGTCGCGCTGAGCTTGTCCTTCGCTATGTTGACCGTGATGGACATATCGAGCCGACCTGGCCTGAGCGTCTCCTGTAACTATCGGCAAGACTGCCGCGATCCAGCAGGGGTTCCGTTGTGGATGGGGAGCCCACGGCAGTCGAGGGCAACATGTATTGCCCAGTTTACGCGATCTTGTAACAGGCCTTTACATCAACAACGCGGTTTCACGATTCCTTCCCGGACAAATGACGTAGATCAAGTTCGGGAAGCCTGGCGTTGGCGAACCGCCTCGAACAGCAGCAAGCCTCCGGCGACCGAGGCATTCAGGCTCGGTACCTGGCCTTGCATCGGAAACCGCACCAGGAGGTCGCACGACTCGCGTACCAGTCGGGAGAGCCCCTGGCCCTCGGCACCGATCACCAGGGCCACCGGGCCGGTGAGATCCGCATCGTACGCCACGACCTCGGCACGTTCATCCGCCCCGACCACCCAGATGCCAGCTTCCTTGAGCTGCTCGATCGCCCGGACCAGGTTGGAAACCCGGGCAACGGGAACGTGCTCGAGGGCGCCCGCCGCCGCCTTGGCCACGACACCGGTCAATCCGACGGCGCGTCGCAACGGGATGACGACACCTTGGCTGCCGGATGCCCCGGCCGTTCGTACCAGGGCTCCGAGGTTGTGGGGATCCTCGATGCCGTCGAGCAGGAGCAAGAGCGGGCGTTCGGCGGCTCGGCTGGTCGCGATGAGCTCGTCGAAGTCCGCATAGGTCGCCGCCGCGATGGCCGCTACCAGACCCTGGTGAGGGCCCGTTGCCAGCGCGTCGAGCTTGGCCCGATCGACCTCCTGAACGACGGCACCCTTCTCGCGTGCCAGCCGTCGCACCATGGCGACCGTGCGCGCTTCTTCCAGTCCCCTTTGCATCCAGACCTTGTTGACGGGGCGATCGCCCTTGAGGGCCTCTACCACCGCGTGCCGGCCCCACAGGAGGTCCCGGTCGCCTTCGGCCTCCGCGAATTCGCCCGCGGGCGCTGGAGGGGCGGACGGGGCGTGCCGCGGTCGGGGGGCCGGCTCCATCGAACGC
>JAJYIO010000087.1 GCA_021790035.1 bacterium
CCAGCACGGTGCTACTCGTGATCACGCCCGACATCCCGACGCTGGGTGCCACCCGCGTCCTGCTGGAACAGGCGCAGAACCACCATTACCCGCCCGATCGCATGCAGATCGTGCTCAACCGGGCGGGCGTCACGGACGACCTCCACGGCGCTGACCTCGAGGAACATCTCGAGCGACCGATCCTCGCGACCATTCCCTTCCATCCGTCGGTCGCGGCCTCGGTCAACCGGGGCGTGCCCATCTCGGCATCTGCGGGCGGAGGGCCCGTCGCGAACGCCTTCGCCCAGCTCGCCCAGAAGCTCCTCGGCTTTCCCCTGGTGAACGTGGCCCAGGCGGGTCAGAGCATCCTGGCGCGGTTCCCGGAGACCCCGTCAGCTCAGGCGGTCTCGCCGGCTTCCGCAGGGGATACGCCCGGCGCTCCGGGCGGCGCGCTGCCGCCTTCCGCCGCGACCGGCCCCCAGGTGACGAGCCTGGTCCCGATCGCCTACGCCGCCGACGGGGAGAAGATCGCCCAGATCAAGCAGACCGTCCACAAGGAGCTGGTGGAGGAGCTCAAGCGCCAGAACCTCACCCTCGAGCGCCTCCTCGATCCTGCCGCCAAGAAAGAGATCCGGCAGACCGTCCTCAAGGCCGTCATCGCCATCGTGGACGATACGGCCGACCTCCCGCTGACGAGCCGCGAACAGCGCGCCAAGCTGGTCAACGACATCGCGGACGAGGCCATCGGCTACGGACCGCTCGAAAGGTTCCTGGCCGACCCGCAGATCACCGAGATCATGGTCAACGGCCCGAGGCAGATCTACGTCGAGCGAGCCGGCAAGCTGGCGGCGGTTCCCGACCGCTTCACCGACGAGACGCAGCTGCGCGTCGTCATCGACCGCATCGTGGCCCCCCTCGGACGCCGTGTCGACGAATCGAGCCCGATGTGCGACGCTCGTCTTCCCGACGGCAGCCGGGTCAACGTCATCGTGCCGCCCCTTGCGCTCAAGGGCTCGACGCTGACGATCCGCAAGTTCCCGCTGACCCGGCTCAAGATGGACGACCTGATCGGGTTTGGCTCGATGACGCCCGAGATGGCGACCTTCCTCCGCCATTGCGTCGCCGCACGGCTGAACGTGTTCATCTCGGGGGGAACGGGTTCCGGAAAGACCACCCTCCTGAACGTCTTGAGCCAGTTCATCCCCGGAGACGAGCGCATCGTGACGATCGAGGATTCGGCCGAGCTACAGCTGAGCCAGGATCACGTGATCACGCTCGAGGCCCGCCCTCCCAACCTCGAGGGCACGGGCGCCGTGGTCATCCGCGATCTGGTGCGCAACTCCCTGCGAATGCGCCCCGACCGGATCGTCGTCGGGGAGGTGCGCGGCGGCGAGGCCCTCGACATGTTGCAGGCCATGAACACCGGCCACGATGGCTCGCTCTGTACCGGCCACGCCAACACGCCGCGCGATGCGGTCGCTCGCCTCGAGACGATGGTCCTGATGGCCGGGATGGAGCTCCCGGTGCGCGCCATCCGGGAGCAGATCGCCAGCGCCATCAACGTGATCGTGCAGGTGAGCCGCCTGCGCGACGGCTCCCGCAAGGTGACCAAGATCACCGAGGTCTCGGGAATGGAGGGCGACGTCATCACGATGCAGGACCTGTTCAGTTACGAGCAGACCGGCGTCGATCCCGAGGGGCGGGTCCTGGGAGCCTTCAAGCAAGCCAACCTGCGTCCCCAGTTCGCCGAGGCGTTCGAGCGGGCGGGGCTCAAGCTGTAGACGCCGCGCCCATGACGGGCGCGGCGAAGCTGCGAGGTCCGGTAGGCTACTGGGCGTTGGGGCCCAGGTAGAGGGTCTGGTAGAAGAACTCATCCAGAGCCGTGCCATCGGAGTCTTGCTGGAGCCATATCGTGGTGGGCGACATGGCCCACGGGGAGCCACTGGTCAAGGAGCTGAAGTCGTCGTACCAGCCGTCGTGGACGAAGTGCAACCCGGTCTGGTCGATCGAATAGGTCCCGCAGAGCATCCCGCCCACCGTGCGGGCCGTGAACGTGCCGTAAGGGCCAAAGGAGATGTAGTCGCTGGTCGGGTCGTTGTCCTTGGCGTAGTACGTACCCTGAAGCGGGTAGGACGGGGTGGCGGCGGGATCCGGCGAGGGGCAGGCGGCCGCGGTGGGCGACGCGGACGGAGTCGGCGTGCCGGTGGGGGCCGAGGTCGGCGCTGGTGACGAAGTGGCGCTTGCGCCTGGCGCCGGGCTGGCACCCGAGATCTGCGTGAAACCGGTCGGAGTGGCCTGGTACTCCGTCCCGTCGGTTCCTTGCACCAGGAGATCGCCCGAGGCCTCGAGCGTCAGCGTGGCCACCTTGGTCCCGCTGCTGTCGTCGATCTCCCCGGACATGAAGCTGCCATCCGGGCCCAGGGTGATGATGGACTTCAACCCGTCGAGCCCCTGGACCGTCTGGGTGGAGTCGCCACCACCCGCCGGAACGGTGTCGGTAAAGTGAATGGGGGTCGAGGCGAGGTCATTGAGCAAGATGTTGCCGGAGAGGCTCATATTGCCGGACGAATCCTCGGTGCTGGTGGCCTGGAAGGTCACTCCCTGGGACACGATGGTGAGGCTGCCCTGGCTGGGAGCATACTGGCCGTTGATCGTTTCGTACTTGGAAAAGTCCATCGTCAAGGTCACGGGCTGCCCATCGTAGGCCATGTCCGATCCGCTCTGGACCCGCGTCTCGTAGATTCCATCTGAAAAAGTGGACACGCTGGGGTCGAACGTGATCACCATCGACATGGATCCGGTCATGGCTCCCGCAGATCCCGCCTGGTAGTCGAACGTCCACTGCTGGTCGCCGCTGGGAGCATTCCCCGAAGCCGCGACCGGAGCGCTCGGAATGGTGATGGTGCTGCCGTCCTGGTTGTTGATGGTGTAGGGATATGCGATCGTCATCAGGCGATAGGCCGAGGCATTGGCCAGCGAGCTCGAGCTCCCGGCGCCCAGCCCCGCCGACTCGAAACTCGACGACCTTTGCGAGTTGGAAAGTAAGGTGGCGGTGGCTCGAGCGGTATAACCCAGCGCCTGCGGCTCGGTCATGCTGCCGGAGGTCGAGCCGGCGCCGCTTCCGGTGCCGGTCTTCGAGGACAACGGGCAGCCGACCAGCAACACGAGGGGCAGGACACTCGCCAGCTTGGCCAGGCGTGCCCTGGAGAAGACGCTCTTCGTGGCCACGTTCTCGACTCCTTACTCATCAGGGGGCCCTGGCCCGCAGGGCGAAGACGCCGTCCTGACTAAATGGGGGGGGCTTCACGTACCGATGCCCGGCTCCGCCTCGCGGAGAGACCTCCAGTTTCAAGCTTACCAGACCGGCACGCCTGGCTGCCAGGCACATCGCGCGGATGCCCTGACGGTCAGGCGTGCTATCATCTTGCTTCCCATTGTTCCCCACGATGACGAGGTTTCCCCGTGTCAAGATACCGCACTGCCTTGCTGACGCTTTCCTTCACGTTCGCGAGTGCGCCCCCCGCCCTGGCACAGTACGGGCCTCCGATGCCAGGGAACGACACCAGCGGCGGCGCGGGGAACGGTGCGGCGGCATCGAGCCGCCAGGGGAACCTTCACGTTTATGTCGGTCCGGCCCTGGAGCTCGGGCAGCAGACCGTGGCGCTGAAGCAGACGACCACCGTGACCACGACGCCGAACAGCATCAAATCCGGCACGACGAAGTCGACCGTATCCAGCACGGCCAGCCCCACGGCGGCAGGCAGCGCCTCGGGGTTGACGCTGGGAGCCCGGTACACGTGGTGGGTCGCGCCCAGATTCGGACTGGGAATCGACGAGTACGACGACCTGTCCCCGATCTTCGGCCTCGGCAACCAGTCGACCAACATCCTCCACCTCAACGGCCAGAATTCCTCTGCCTTCAAGGGGTCGCAGACGACCAGCGGAAATGTGACCTCCACGACCAACACGCAGACGACCATCGCGGTCACACCCGTGGCGTTCGGTTCGCCCAACTTCAACATCATCATGTCCAATCAGGGCCCCGACTTTGCGGCCAATGATCCCAACAGCACCGAATTCCAGACCGACTACGGGATCCAGGTCCCGGATCCGGTAGGGGGCGGTCAGCAGAATTTCACGCTGACCAGCGGGGATTCATCCGCCAATCCGCAGCACGACCATTACGACGCAGCTGGCGGGCTCCAGGTGGCGAACTCGGATTCCCTCTGGATAAACGACCTCGGTCTGACCGGAAATTACCGGCTGTGGCAGAGCGCGGGCGGATATCTGGGGCTCCTGGCCGGCATCCAGGTGCCCATCATCCGGCAGCACATCGACTCCGTCGTCCGGACGATCGACTCTGGCAACAAGCCGGGCGCGGCCGTCGAGACGAAGACGACGTTCGATGCCACCGGGGCCCAGACCGAGAAGGACGTCACGAGCACCACGATCGCTGACGACTACACGGCGGACACGTTCGTCCTGGCAGCGGGACCGATCGTCGGAATCTCCGGGGCGTATGACATCTTCGACGGGCTCGATCTGACGGTCAAGGCTGGCTACGTGCCCGTGCTGGTCGGCAGCAACTGGGGAAGTTCGATGGGCCGGACCTCGGCCGAGGTCAATTACCAGGTGTTCAACGGTGCCAGCACATCCCCGGCCACCACGACAGATACCACCAGCTCCAGCAACGCGCCGGATGCGAGCGTCGGTCAGGCAGGCGGCAACGAGGCGCTGGCGTCGCTCGGGGTCGGCGGCAGGGTCGGTCCGGTGGACCTCAGCGGCGAGATCGTGGCCAGGACCTACAACGTCGTGAGCGGAGCCAATTCGGTCTTCAGCGACGCCGAACTGGGCGTGCGGGTCTCGGCCAGCCGGTCATTCTAGAAGGATTTCTTTGGATGGATCGGGTCCGAGATCGAGCGGGGCCCGGTGGTAAAGCGGCGACAGCCGCTTTCGCGATCCTTCGAGGCTTGCCGTGCGCCCACCCGGTGGACCGCCGTAAACGAAAAGCGCTCTAAAGGGCGTGCCGGACGTGCCGAGAAAAGTAGCAGCATGTCCATCCGAATCGACACCAACATCGTGGCTGCGATCGCTCATCGCAACCTCGAGGTCAATACCGACGCGCTCAACGCCTCGATCGAAAAGCTGTCCTCCGGACTTCGCATCAACAGCGCGTCCGACGATGCGGCGGGCATGGCCCTTAGCGAGCAACTCGCGATGCAGGTCACGGGCTTGGGCCAGGCCCAGTCCAACGCCCAGGACGGCATCTCACTGCTGCAGACCGCCGATGGCGCCCTTTCCGAAACCACGAACCTGCTCCAGAGAATGCGACAGCTTGCGGTCGAGGCCGCCAATGACACGATGACGGCGTCGGATCGCGCCCAGGTCGCCGACGAGATGGTCCAGCTCTCGGCCGAGGTCAATCGCGTTGCCGGCGACACCCAGTTCAACACCCGGACCCTGCTCGCAGGCGGCACGATCTCGACGACCGGAATCACCCTCTTCATCGGGGCCAACGCGAGCCAGACCATGGTCGTCATCATCGGCACCGCCAACGCGGCGGCTCTCGGGGTCCTGACGACACAACTGTCGGTAGATTCGGCCCTCGACGCCAGCACCACGATCGCCAATGTGGACCAGGCCCTGGGCCGTCTGATGAACATCCGCTCTCAACTCGGAGCGATGGAGAACCGCCTCCAGCTTACCGTTTCCAATCTCCAGACCGAGGACGAGAACACCACGGCTGCCGAGGGTCAGATCCGGGATCTCGACATGGCTTCGGAAATGGCGACGATGACCAAGTACCAGGTCCTGCAGCAGGCCAGCACGGCCATGCTGGCCCAGGCCAACCAGGCCCCGCAGTCGCTGCTGACCTTGCTCAAGGCCTGAGCCCGGGCGGCCCGGGGGCCCGAACGGCGAGCGCAGCGAACCTTTTCAAGGAGGCTGTCGCGCCACGGGTACGGGATCTTCCGCAGCGCGCCTGCGTTATGTTCCGACAGATCGCCGCAGTCGGCATCCCCTGCGAATAACTTTAGTGGTTATGTGGTAGGCTGATCATAACGGCCGATCTAGGGATGGATTGGCCTATAGACGAATCCCAAGGGTAAGGGGGATTCGGGGTCGACCCAAGGAGTGGGTCGTCGGTCCCAAAGCAAGGAGGTTTGCCAGGGACACATGATCGCGCGCGCTCAGTTTGACGCCCGGGGTCGGACTTCGAGCTGAGTATCTATCCGAGTTCGTCACGATGAGTCTCGGATGCTCTGACGTTCCAGCGACAGACTGCCGGAGCCCTTCAAGCCCCTGGCGGACTGGCGAGGCTCGTCGAGTTGCAGCTGCGCGCGGACGGCTTTGACCTCGATCCTGTAGGCCCCTTGCCCGCAGGAACCAGGCTCCCGAGACCAGGCAGGTGTCGGGAGGGGGCGCCGCGCGGCCCGGAGATCCCCGGGCCGCACCACGGACAAGGAGGTCAACCATGTCTCTATGGATCGCCAGCAATCCGGCCGCGTACCGGATCTGGGCCTATCTGACCCAGAACGCGACGGCCGAGGCCAACACCGAGGCCCATCTCGCCACCGGTCTTCGCATCATGAACTCATCCGACGATGTAGCCGGAATGGCCATCTCGCAGCGCCTGCAAGCGCAGATCGGCGGGCTCGGCGAGGCGCAGCAAAATGTCCAGGAGCTCACCAACATGATCCAGACGGCCGAAGGCGCCGTGCAGACGATCGTCGCGACCCTCGGATCGATGAATACCCTGGCCGTCCAGGCTGCTGGCAGCGGCCTGAGCAGCACGGAGATCAGCACCATCCAGCAGGAACTCTATACGTACGCGCAGCAGATCAACAACACGGGCACATTCACGTCCTTCAACGGCCACGAGCTGCTGGACGGGGGGGCCAATGCCGCCAACGACGGCGGCTTCTCGGCCTTCCTCTTCACGGCCTTGGTCGGGGCGAACCCGTCCGACCAGATGACCTTCTCGATCGGAACCATGACGGCGGCGGCGCTGGGTATCCTGAACACGCAGCTCTCGGTCTCGACGGCTTCGCTGGCATGTCAAACCATCCTCAACATCCAGAGTGCCACCAACCTCGCCATCGCCCAAGAGGGTCAACTCGGGGCCTACGTCAACGTGCTCAATGCTCAGCTCTCCGTCTTGACGGTGCAGTCGTCCAACATGTCGGCGGCCAACGCGGACCTCACCAACCTTGACGTCGCCCAGGCGAGCATCCAGCTTGCCGGCGAGCAGCTGATCACCCAGTCGGCGACTGCGATGCTGGCCCAGGCCAACCAGTCATCCTTTGGTTTGCTCTCGCTGCTGGGCATCTCGCCTTCGTCTTCGACCTCGTCGGCGCTCGGCTGACCGCCCGTCGCAGAGCGTTTCTCCCGACAGTCTGGCCTCGGCAGGGCCCTTGCCAGGCTGTCGGGAGTCCAGGCAGGCGCCTGCCTGGGCCGAACCTTCGATCCTCCCTCACCACGCTCGGGCAGTCACTCGAGGGAACCCGCCAATTCCCTCGAACTCTCTCCAGACTGCGGGCAAGCTCGCTTCGCCGCCTGGCTCGCGAGGTGGCTCCGTTTCCGCTGCGAGAGATGCCGTCCGCGAGAAGACTGACGCGCTTTCGCGAAATTCGAGAGGCAGGCTAAAGATCCTCTCCGAACCTGCCGACATGCGATCTGGGAGCGTCGCCCTGGCTGGGCCCCACTTCAAGGTTCGCGCTTCGCACGGGCGAGGAATGCTCCCGGCTTGAATGGATCGGGCCCCAAGAGTCACCGTGGACTCGGTGGCGCAAGACCGCGCAGAGGGACCACTCTGACCTGGAGATGGGCTAGCGGGCAGGCGTTCTGATGAGGATCGAAGGAACCATAGCCGTCACGGCAGCCGTCAGCGACCAGATGCTGACGGTCGATGCCGCCGTCTCGAGCCAGGCACGTGATCGCGTCAACCAGGATGTCGAGCGCCAGCAAGCGCTCGCGAGCCCGAACCCCGTCGCGATCGCCACCGAGCAGCGGGCGGTCGGGCCGAAGCTCCTTTCGAGCGCCGTGGAGGCGATCGAGCGCTTCCTCGAGGAGATGGACGACGGCAGCGTGGCCCTCAGGATCAAGCTTGACGGCAAGCGGCTCGTCGTCCGAGTGGTGGACCGCAAGACCGGAAAGGTCGTGCGCGAGTTGCCCGCCTCGACATTTCTCCAGTTGCTGGCCGCGCAGGACAAGCGGATCGCCGGGCTTTTCGTGGACGAACACCAGTGAGTCCCCCACCGGCTGCGCCGACAGCGTTCAATGAACCACCACCTGCCGAGCAGGGCTAC
>JAJYIO010000088.1 GCA_021790035.1 bacterium
AATGAAACGCCACCTGCCGAGCGGGGCTACGCAGCAGCTTGCCCGCAGCAGTGGGGGCATGCGGGGGCTGGCACGGACCCCGCAGTCACTGCCCGAGCGCAGCGAGGGAGTTTCTTGTGAGTCCCCCACCGGCTGCGCCGACAGCGTTGAACGAAACGCTACCTGCTGAGCGGGGCTACGCAGCAGCTTGCCCGCAGCAGTGGGGGCATGCGGGGGCTGGCACGGACCCCGCAGTCACTGCCCGAGCGCAGCGAGGGAGTTTCTTGTGAGCCGCCGCAAGGCTCATTCCGGAGGCCACGCCAATCACGAGCGCTGGCTGTTGACCTATGCCGACCTCATCACGCTCCTGCTCATCTACTTCATCGTGCTCTTCGCGATGAGCAGCCTGAACGCCGCCAAGTACAAGCAGCTCGAGACGGCGATCAGCAGCGCGTTCAACGTGATTCCCAACACCTCGGGGGGCACCAATGCCGTGCTGAACGGACAGCCGGCCGTGATGCAGATGCCCGTTCCGCTGTACAGCCAGACCGAGGAACAGACCTTCGAGCGGATAAAGAGCGAGATCAAGGCCATTTCCCGGAGTGTCGCTTCGGGCTCCCTCGACGTCCGCGAAACCCCCCGAGGGGTGGTCATCTCGATCGAGGACCGAGCTCTCTTCGCACCGGGTTCGGCCACCCTCGATCCGGCGATCACGCGCACGCTCGCGCAGGTCAGCGCGGTCCTGCGGCGGACTCAAAACCACATCCGCGTGGAAGGCCACACGGACGATACCCCGATCCATACCGCGCAGTTCCCGTCCAACTGGGAGCTGTCCACGGCGCGGGCAACCAACGTTCTGCATTACCTCATCGACCACGGCCACCTGCTTCCCAGCCGGTTATCGGCGGCGGGGTACGGGGAATACTTCCCCCGAGTTCCCAACACCACGAAAGCCAACCGGGCCAAGAACCGCCGGGTCGACATCGTGCTCCTGCGGAATGCTACAATGGCCCAGGAGCCAAGCGAGCCGGACTTTTCGGGCATCCCTGCAGCTCGGCGAGAGGGTTCTAGAGGCTAGAGAGAATTGGCGGACAAGAAGGCAGCCTCCGGCGCAAGTGGCCCCATCAGCGGCCGTCTAGTTGCTGGAGCGATAGCCGTTGCGCTCATCTCTGCGTTGAGCTCGTTTGTCGCCATTCGCTTCGCCCTGCCCAAGCAGATCGTCGTCATCCAGAAGAACGTCATCGAGACCCCGCCCCCGGCCCAGAACGAGCTCTCGGGGGATCTCTGGAGCTTTACCGATCCCTTCATCGTCAACCTGGCCGATCCCTCGCACCACTTCCTCAAGGTCGCGGTTTCGCTGATGATCGCCCGGCCCAGCTCCGACAAGGGCAAGTCCAGCTCGGATGCCAGCGCGGCTGCCAAGGATGTGGCGGCCCGCATGACTCCGATCGTCCCGGTGTTCCGCGACGCCGTCATCGGCGTTCTCAGGCGGCAGACCATCTCAACCTTGTACGACCAGGATCGCGTCAAGAGCGAGATCAAGGTTGCCCTCAACCTGCTCCACGAGCAGGATGCCGACCAGTTCCCTCGGACGCTCAGCGTCTACTTCAGCGACTTCGTCATCCAGTAGCCCCGAGCTTGCCCCGGAAAGGAAACCTCCGAGCCCGACGTCCCCATGTCCGATATCCTGAGCCAGAACGAAATCGACGCCCTGATGGCCGCGTTGGCCAAGGGCGAGCTGGCTCCCGAGCGCGGGCCGGCCGTGGGTCACGACGACGCCGAAAGCGTCGCAGCGCGCAAGGCGGTCCGGACATACGACTTCAAGCGCCAGAACAAGTTCAGCAAGGATCACATCCGCACCCTCTCGATGATCCACGAGGGGTTTGCCCGGCTCCTTTCGACGTCGCTGTCCGCTCAGCTGCGGATGCTGGTGCAGGTGGAAGTCGTCTCGGTCGAGCAGATGACCTTCGACGAGTACTCCCGGTCGATGCCCGGTCCCACCATCCTCAACATCTTCACCCTGGAGCCGCTCGACGGAACCGCCTTGCTGGAGTTCAACATCGACCTCACGAGCTCCATCATCGACCGCATGCTCGGCGGTCCGGGCCGCGTCACGCGCATCCGGAGGGATCTCACGGACATCGAGCGGACGCTGATCGCCTCGGTCACGCAGCGGACGCTGGCCAACCTCGCCGAAGCCTGGGAGGATGTCGTCCAGTTCGTTCCCCGGCTCGAGACCACCGAGACCAATCCTCGCTTCGTGCAGATCGTGCCGCCTGGAGACGTCGTCGTGCTGATCACCTTCGAGGCCAAGCTCGGGGAGAACACCGGTCCGATGAGCCTGTGCATCCCCTACATCGTCCTCGAGCCCGTCATGAGCAAGATCAGCGCGCAGGCGATGTTCGCGACCGCCCGCATGCACCAGAGCGACGAGTACAAGGTCCGGCTGCACGAGCGGGTCATTCACACGTTCGTCCCGTTCTCGGTGGTCCTGGGCGGTTCGGACATCACGCTCGGCGACGTCGTCAGCCTCCAGGTGGGCGACATCGTGCCGCTCGATCAACCCAGTGAGGACGCCCTGCCGATCGTGATCGGCGACGTGACCAAGTTCAAGGGTCGCCCCGGCATCCTGCGCAACCGTATGGCCATCCAGATCACCGAGGTGGTCCCCGAGGAAAAGAAGGTCGATGACTGACCTGGAGCTGAACGGCGACGAGCTGGCGATCCTGGAGGACGTCTGCGCCACCGCGATGCGCGCTGGCGCAACGACTCTGTCCATCCTGTTGAACCAGCAGGTTACGGTCTCCTCGCCGACGGCGCAGGTGCTCGATTCCGACGCGGTGTCGCGGTTCCTGCAAGAGCCCTCGGTCATGGTCGAGATGCCCATGACCATCGGCGAGCCTGCGACGAGCGTCTTCTTCTTCGGCCAGGCGGATACGGCGCGCATCACCGACCTCATGATGGGCGGCGAGGGGTCGCCGCCGGACACGGTGATCGACGATCTTCGCCTGTCGGCCATCAGCGAGGCCGTCAACCAGATGATGGGCATGGCATCCAACGCCCTGACCACCACCTACGGAACCAAGGTCGAGGTATCGCCACCGCAGGCCTCGGTCGTGGACGCGCCCGACGCGCTCGCGATTCCCGCAGGCCTCGGCGACGGGCCGTTTGCCGTGGTCACGTACCTCTTTGCGATCGAGGGGCTGGTCGAGTCCCAGATCTCGCAGCTCATGCCCTTGCCTGCCGCGCTCAATCTGATCGAGCTGGCCAAGAGCAAGCAGGCCAAGGCGCCGGCGCCGGCGCCGCCGCCGCCGCCCGCTCCCGCATCTGCAAGTCTGGCTGCCGATCTGCTGGCGAGCATCCCGCAGATGGCGCCGGCCGCCCCGCCGCCCCCGTCCATGCCGCCCGACCTCGACCCCTCCGTTCCGTACGGAATCCCGCAGGCTCCGGTGGCTCCGCCGCCCCTCCCCCCTTCACCGCCGCAGCGCGAGATCGTGGCACAATCCGTGCAGTTCGGTCCGCTGGGCGCTCCGGTCGGGCCCGCCCCCTTCGCCGCGGCGTCGGGGCTGGATCTCATCATGGACGTGCCTTTGCGGGTGACAGTCGAACTCGGCCGAACCAGGATGCAGATCCGGGACGTCCTCGAGCTCGGAAAGGGCTCGGTAGTCGAGCTTGACAAGCTCGCGGGCGAGCCCGTAGATTTGCTGGTCAACGGCAAGCTCATCGCCCGCGGAGAGGTCGTGGTCATTGACGAGAACTTTGGCATCCGCGTCACCGACATCGTGAGTCCCGCCGAACGGGTGACCGGGTTCAGGGGGATCGGCCTGTCGTGAAGTCGATCCTCATCGTCGACGATGCCGCATTCATGCGGTTGATGCTCAAGGACATCCTGTCGCAGAACGGCTACGCGGTCGTCGCCGAGGCTGCCGATGGGCAGGAGGCCGTCGATCTGTACCGCAAGTTCAAGGTCGACCTGGTGACGATGGACATCACGATGCCCACGATGGACGGCATCACCGCGATCAAGGAGATCAAGTCGCACGATCCCGAAGCCCGCATCATCGTCTGCTCGGCCATGGGCCAGCAAGCCATGGTCCTCGAGGCCATCCAGAGCGGAGCTCGGGATTTCATCGTCAAACCCTTCCAGGCGGACCGGGTCCTCGACGCCGTCAAGAAGGCGCTCAAGTAGTCCCGTGCGTTTGTTGCTCGTCCTCCTCGCGACCCTCGGGATTTACATAAGCCTGGCCGGACTCCCCGTGGATCGCCTCGAGAGGCCCGTCCCTGCGCTGGCGCACCTCGCCACCTGGACGTGTCCACCGGCTTTGGCCGCGACGACGGCGACCGTGGCATCGGGGGATACGTGGGTCTGGAAGGACTATCAGGATCCCGATTCCCTGGCCGAGCCCAAGACGCCCCTCTGGGAGGCTGCGATCGGGGTCTTCTTCAAGCTGGCCTTCGTCATCGTCTTGATCTACGCCGTCCTGTACGGATACAAGCGCCTCCTGGGGATTCGTACGGCGGGAGTTCTCGGCGGACGGATCCGCGTGGTCGAAAGTACGCGTCTGGCCGGAACGCAATCGCTCCTGCTGGTCGAGGCCAATGGTCGGTACCTGCTCCTGGGAACGAACGGGGCGGGCGTCTTGATCAAGCTGATGGACTGGCCGGTCGAGCAGACCGGGCCGGCTCCCGAGGATGCGGCCTTCGCCCGCACTCTGGCCCAGGCGAGTCGCACGGACGCCAGAGGTGGCATGGATGCGAGCAAGCCCGCCAGGCCAGCGCCAGCAAGTCTTCAAGAGGACTTCGACGGTGTCGTCGAGTCCTCTATCCGCCAGGCGATCTCGCAGGACGACCCGGCGTGAAGGCTCTCGCATCGGGCCCGGTAGAGCCGCGGCGAAGCAGTTCCCGCCTTGGCGGCAAGGCCATATGGACGGTTGCTTTTGCCCTCTTCCTGGCTCTGGCGGCGGGGGCCCTGTGGGCCGCTCCGGCGATGGCTCAGTTCGCAGTGCCCCGGTTCCCGACCACCACGAATCACACCACGATCTCGGTCTCCTTGCAGCTCCTGGCACTGCTGACCGTGCTGTCCCTGGCGCCGGCCATCCTGGTCATGACGACGGCCTTCACGCGCATCATCATCGTGCTTTCGTTCATCCGGCAGGCGATAGGCACGCAGACCATGCCGCCCAACCAGGTGATCGTGGGTCTGGCGCTGTTCCTCACGTTCTTCGTGATGGCCCCGGTCGCCAACCAGATCAACCAGCAAGCGGTTCAGCCCTACATGGCCGGCAAGCTCGATCAGGTCACGGCGCTCCACACGGCCGAGCAGCCGATGCGCACGTTCATGCTGGAGCAGACGCGTCAGAAGGACCTGGCGCTGTTCGTGTACATGGCCAAGCTTCCGCGGCCCCGGGGCCCGGCTGACGTGCCCACGTACGTCATCGTCCCGGCCTTCATCATCAGCGAGCTCAAGACCGGCTTCCAGATGGGCTTCATGATCTACTTGCCCTTCCTGGTGATCGACATGGTCGTGAGTTCCATATTGATGTCGATGGGCATGATGATGCTGCCCCCCGTCATGGTGAGCCTGCCGTTCAAGCTGATCCTGTTCGTCCTGGTCGACGGCTGGCATCTGCTGGCCAGGGCCCTGGTCCAGAGCTTCTCGCCGTGAACCAGCAAGGGTTCATCGATCTGGCCACGCGGGCGATCTACACCGCGGCGCTGGTAGGCGGACCGGCACTGGCCATCAGCCTCGTCGTGGGTCTCATGATCAGCGTGTTCCAGGCGGTCACGCAGATCAACGAGGCGACCTTGACGTTCATTCCCAAGATCGTGGCCGTCGGGCTGGCGCTGGTCCTGCTGGGGCCCTGGATGCTGCGCGTCCTGATGGACTTCACCTCGGGCATCCTCTTGCAGATGGCTCACCTCCATTGAACAGGTTCACATGGATTGGAAGACGTCCGCCAGGCGAGGAAATCCGCGAAGCGCCCGCGCAGCGTACACGGCGGGTACGTGAGCAGGCACTGCAGCGGTTGACGAAGCATGGCGGAATGGATGACGGTCAAGGTGACCCGGTTTAGAGAGGCCGGTTGCAGGTGCTGCGTCCTGCCTGGTCGCCGATGGATCTAAGCGCGCTCCTCTCGCTGCCCAAAGATGGCCTGCTGGTCTTCTTCCTCATGTTCGTGCGCTTCTCGGCCATGCTGGTGCTCGCACCCCTTTTCTCGCAGCCCCAGCTGCCATTGCGAGTCCGGATCGGACTGGCGCTCATGGTCTCGATGGTGCTGCTCCCGCTGGAGCTCCACGCCCCGCACGCCAGACCCGCAGGACTCGACGGGCTACTCGTGGCGGTGGCAGGAGAGGCCACGGTCGGCATCATTCTGGGTTTCGTGGCGATGCTGGTCTTCCAGGCGGTCGCCTTTGCCGGCTATCTGATCGGCCTGCAGATGGGCTTCGGTATGGACTCCATGTACGACCCCGGCACGAACCAGTCCGTCCCGGCCCTGGCGGTCTTCCTCGGAGTGGTCGCCTCGATGGTCTTCCTGCTCGCAGATGGTCACCACTACCTGCTGCTGGCGCTCGATCACAGCCTGCGCGTGGTGCCGCTTGGGACCTTCCGGTTCTCGGCGCAAACCATGGTCTCGCTCGTGAACGCGACGGCCGGGATGTTCACCACGGTCTTCGAACTCGTGCTGCCGGTCCTCGGGGTCTTGCTCCTGACCGAGGTCGCGCTGGCGATCATGAACCGCGTGATGCCACAGATGAACGTGTTCGTGGCGGGCTTCCCGCTCAAGATCGCGCTCGGGTTCCTCACGATCGCCGTCGGCTTGCCGCTGATGGTCGCGTACCTCGACGAGGCGTTCGGCCGGATGACGCGCGAGCTCCTGATGTTCTTCGGGTAAGGTCTAAACAGGTTCACATTGATTGGAAGACGTCCGCCAGGCGAGGAAATCCGCGAAGCGCCCGCGCAGCGTACACGGCGGGTACGTGAGCAGGCACTGCAGCGGTTGACGAAGCCTGGCGGAATGGATGACGGTCAAGGTGACCCTGTTTAAGTGACCCTTGCAATCCCCGCGAGGCGGGCCGACGACAGGCCGGCGATCGCAAGGATGACCTGATCTCCCATGGCCGAACCGGACAAGACAGAGGCTCCAACCCCTAAACGGCTGTCCGATGCCCGCAAGAAGGGCAACGTCCCGCGCAGCACGGACGTGACGACAGCCATCATCCTCGGGACGGCGCTCTTGTACGTGCGGT
This sequence comes from bacterium, assembly GCA_021790035.1. GTDB lineage: Bacteria > Cyanobacteriota > Sericytochromatia > S15B-MN24 > VGJW01 > JAJXWQ01. The sequence continues at coordinate 7,228 of JAJYIO010000088.1, forward strand.
TTCGTTGGGAGTCCATGGGCCAGAGCCTTTCGAGCCTCATCGCCGAGTCGCTCGGGTCCTTGCCGAACCACGATCTGTCGCCGCACTCCGTCGGCGACCTCCTGCTGCGCGACGGCGCGGTTCTGCTCGCGGTGGCGGGACCCTTCTGCTTGACCCTCCTGGTCGTCGGGCTCCTGGTCAATATTGCCCAGGTCGGGCCCATGTTCACGACCGAGACGATGCGCCCCAACCTGGGCAAGCTAAATCCCCTGACCGGGTTCAAGCGATTCTTCTCGGCCCACGTTTTTGTCGATCTGGGCAAGAACCTCCTCAAGATCGCCATCCTGGTCAGCATCATCTGGGGCCTGCTGGTGCAGCGTTATCCGATGATCGTGTCGGGCTGGCGTATGGGACCAGCGAAGCTGGCTCCGCTGCTGGCGGACACCGCCTGGCAGATGGTCACGCGCCTGCTCATGGCCCTCGTCTCGATCGCCGTGGCGGACTTCGCCTGGCAGCGCTTCGATTACCGCCGATCGCTCCGGATGAGCAAGCAGGAGATCAAGGACGAGCTCAAGCAGCAAGAGGGCTCGCCCGAGGTCAAGGGCGAGATCCGCAAGCGCATGCGCCAGGCGGCCCGCCGCCGGATGATGCAACAGGTCCCCAAGGCGACGGTCGTCATCACCAACCCGACCCACTTCGCCGTCGCGCTCCTGTACGACCGCGAGACCATGCCGACTCCGATGGTCGTCGCCAAGGGCCAGGACTTCGTCGCCTTGAGGATTCGCGCGATCGCCGAGGAGCACGACGTTCCCATCGTCGAGAACCCGCCCGTGGCCAGAGAGCTCTACCGGGTCGCCGAGATCGGCAACATCATCCCGCCCGTGCTTTACCAGGCCATCGCGGAGATCCTCGTGACGCTCCAGAAGGTCGACCCGAAGAAAGTCCATATCTAAACAGGTTCACATGGATTGGAAGACGTCCGCCAGGCGAGGAAATCCGCGAAGCGCCCGCGCAGCGTACACGGCGGGTACGTGAGCAGGCACTGCAGCGGTTGAC
>JAJYIO010000089.1 GCA_021790035.1 bacterium
GGGTTCCACGCTGTACGTGTGTCCCGAGCAGTTGACCACGACGCACGCGTCCGGGGCGATCACGCCGGACCGGATCAGCTTGATCAGCCCGGCAAAGGTCATCGCGGTCGCCGGCTCGACCGACATGCCCTCGCTGCGGGCCAGCAGGCGCATGGCCTCCCAGGCTTCCTCGTCGCTGGCCGTCGTGAACGCGCCGCCGTCGCGAGACAGCAGGTCGAAGAGAACCTCGTAGGCCGGCCCCGGAGTTCCGGTCGCCAGGGGGAGAACGCTCGTCGACGGTTCCAGGACGGGTTGCGGCTTGCGCTGGCCGAGGCGAAAGGCCTCGGCCATCGGCGCGCAACCCGAAGCTTGCACGAGCCCCAGGGCCGGGATCTTGTCGACCAGACCGAGGGCCTTGAGCTCGGCGAAGCCCTTGGCCACGCCGACGGGCCCCATCCCTCCGCTGACCGCCTGGATGTACCAGTCGGGAGCCCGCCAGCCGAGTTGCTCGGCGATCTCGAAGGCCAGGGTCTTCATGCCCTCGACCGCCGCGACGGCACCGAAGCCCTGATCCAGAGATAGACCGTGCGCGTTCGCGAACCGCGCGGCCTCGCCTTTGGTGGCGTCATAGGTGCCCGCGACGATCTCAGCGCGCGCCCCGTAAAGGAGGATCTCGCGAAGCTTCTCCGCGGGGACCGAATGCGGAAGGAACGCATGAATAGAGATCCCCGCTCGCGCCCCGTAAGCGGCGTAGGCGAGGGCGACGTTGCCGGTCGAGGCCACCACCACCTCGCGAACGTCGTGCTCGCGCAGGAGCGACAGGGCCAGGCTGCCCTGGCGATCTTTGAAAGAACCCGTGGGGTTCTGGCGTTCGTCTTTGGTGTAAAGTCGACCCAGACCGAGCTGCTGGCCGAGGCGCTCGTTCACGACCAGGGGCGTCCCCCCCTCGCCGAGCGTCACGACATGGCGGTCGTCCGCGATGGGGAGCAGCGCCCGGTAACGCCAGAGGGAGCGATCCGCGGACTCGCGTCGCCAGGTCTCGGCGAGCGACGCATCCCGTTCGTAGTCGGCCTCGAGATGCGGAGAGCCGCATGATTCGCACGCCGCCCGCAGGCGGAAGCTTGTCGCATGGCCGCACCGCCGGCACTTGAGGGAGAATCGCTTCATCCACCGAGCCTTCCAACCTGCGTCAGTAGCGTAGCATGAGCGTCCGCACCTTGCAGGGCGGCTGGATCGGAACCCTTGGCGGGAGTCGATTCGGCCCCCTTCGAGGACGCGACGGTCAGGGGGTCTTGAGGTGGGCCGCGACCAGCTGTCCGAACGCCGTGAGCTGCCCCCCCTCTCGAGGTTGGGAACCGCCTCGCCCCAGTTCCACGAGGTCCACGAGAGGCCCTTCTGGTCCATGTACTGGATCAGCTGCTTGCCGTAGGCCACGTCGTCGGCGTTTCCGCCGAACTCCCCGACGTAGACGGGGTACTTCGACGCCACGTCACCGAAGGTCTCGTCCCAGAACTCTGGCCCGGCCTCGGGGACCTTGAGCGAGGGACCGTACTCGTGGACGGAGTAGACCACGTTGGGGGCCTTGACCGGGTCCGCCAGGACTCCCGAGAGGTTGGACGCATACTGCGTGCCCTCGACGATGCAGAGCGAGTTCGGATTGACGGCGCGGATGTTGGCGATCGCTGCCTCGGCCCAGGGCTCGTAGGACTTCCACGAGATCCACTGCGGCTCGTTCTGGATGTCGTAGAGCACGCCCGCCTGCTTGGAGTACCGGCTGGCGAGCTGCCGCCACATGCGCAGGCTGTCGGAGTTCAGGCAAGGAAGCTGCTTGCCGTCGTGCCAGTGCAGGTCGAGCACGACGTAGATCCCTCTGGAGTTGGCCTCGGAAATGGCGCGATCCAGGTTCTGGCGGTAGGCCGGATCGGACAGGGCCCAGTCCTGGTTGATCGGCATCCTGACGATGTTGACGCCCATCTTGGCGAGGCGATCGAAGGTCTGTGGATCCTGCTGGTCGCCCGTCTTCTTGTACTCGAACCCCGACATGTCGACACCCCGCAGCCGGACCGGCTTGCCGCTCCTGGCGTCGACGATCTGGTTGCCCCGGGTCGCGAGCTGCGGCAACGGATGCGCGGGCGCGGGCAGGGGCTCGCCCACGGGATCGCTGGCGAGGCCTGCGGGCGGCGGCGCCACATTGGCGTCCAGGTGGCGGTCCTGGAAGTTGAAGACCGCTCCCATCGTCTTCTCCAGGACCACGAACGCCGCTCGTCCGACCGAGGAGGCGTGGAGGGCATCGTAAAGCTTGTTGGAACCGCTGCTCACCAGATCCAGCGCGCTCGACGCCAGGCTCGAGAAGCCCGACTTGACGCTGGCTTCGGCGCGGCTGGCTGCGCTGCTGGCCAGGCTCGAGAACTGGGCCACGTCCCGGGCCAGCCCGCTCGCGATGGCCGGACGGGCCAAACTGGGCGTCACGTATCCCGAGCGCGCCGGCGCCGGTTTTCCGATCTGCAAGGCGGTGTACCCCTCTCTCCTCTCCTGCGTTTTTATCGAGAGTTAATTCATCGGTCTTGCTTTCGGTCCCGGGATTTGCTCCGGAGCAAGGCGAACGCGCTCGTGAATCGGTACGCTGCGAGCAGGCAGGAAAGAAGTTTCACGCCCGGGAACGCAATCGCATCGCGCAGGAGGAATCAATGGAATTCACCGTGGAGACGCCTCTGGGCCAGATCGCCGCGGCAAGGCCGGCCAGCATCGCCGTGTTCGAGCGCCTGAGCCTGGACTACTGCTGCGGCGGCCGGCAATCCCTCCAAGACGCATGCCGCCCCGCCGGCCTGGATGGGGAGCGGGTTCTCGAGGAGATCCTCGCGGCTCCCGAGGGCGGCCGGGTGGGCGACCCGGAGGGCGTCGACTGGACCGAGCGGTCTCTGGTCGAGTTCGTCGACCACATCCTGGCGACGCACCACGCCTACCTGCACGAGAATCTGGGGCCCCTGGTCGAGCTTGCCGAGAAGGTGGCCCGGGCGCATGGCGATCGCCACGTCGAGCTTGGCGAGGTCCGCGATCTGGTTGCCAAGTTCGCCGCGGATCTCAACCAGCACCTGCGCAAGGAAGAGTTCATTCTCTTCCCGAGCATCAAGCAGATCGCGGATCGGTCGGCGCCGTTCCCCATCTGGCAGCCCATCGCGGTGATGGAGGCCGAGCACGACGAGGCGGGTCGCGATCTGGCCCGGCTTCGCGAGCTGACCGACCAGTACGTGGTTCCCGAGGATGCCTGCTCGTCCTACCGCCGGTTGATGGAGCAGCTAGCCGAGCTCGAGAAGGACACCCTCACCCACGTGCACAAGGAGAACAACATCCTGTTTCCCCGCGCTCTGGCCGCGCTCGACCCCTGATCCGAGAGGCGCTTGGCAAGGGGGGCTCCGGGGAGTAGATTGCTTGCGGCCTGGCTCGATCGGATCCGAGGAGTCGAACGGGCCAGGTCGGCGCCACCGGGCGCCGTGCGCGGGAAGACCCGACCGGAGGCAGTGCCGCAACGCCGATGAATTCACGGCCGGTATCGAAGCTCGGGAGCGAATCCGGGCTCCTCATACTCCTGGGTCAGGTCAGCTTCTTCAAGGGCATCGACGAGGCGGCGCTGGCCGAGATCCGGAAGCAAGCGAGACTCAAGCGGGTCGACCAGGAAGGGTTCTTCTTCCACCAGGGCCAGCCCGCCCGGGCCCTCTACGTTCTGGTCGAGGGGAAGGTCCGCCTGGTCCAGATCTCGCCCGAGGGGCAGAACGTGGTGCTTCACTTCATCTCGCCGGGCGAGCCCTTCGGAGGCGGACCGGTGCTCGGCCACCGCGTGTATCCCGCGGCGGCCGAGGCGATCGTGCCCTCGATCGCGTTGTACTGGGACGGCGAGACGATCCAGGGGCTGCTGGAGCGCCACCCGCCCCTCGTGCGCAACATCTTGCAGGTCGTGGCGACTCGCTTCGCCGAGCTGCAAGACCGGTACCGGGAGCTCGCGACCGAGAGGGTCGAGCGCCGGATCGCCCGGGCCATGCTCCGGCTGGCCCGGGCCCACGGAAAGAAGACCGATCGGGGCCTGCTGGTCGAGCTTCCGCTTTCTCGCCAGGACCTGGCCGAGATGACCGGCACGACGCTGTCGACCGTGAGCCGCATCGCGAGCCGCTGGGAATCAAAGGGCCTGATCGACAGCGGCCGGGGGTGGCTCCTCGTCGCGAGGCCAGAGCACCTCGAGGCGATCGCCGAGGAATTGCCGCCGCCTGCCGGCTTCGAGGGGTAGGCTGGCCGATCCGGTCCGGGCGTTACGCGGAAATTCCGGGCGTGCGGGTCAAGAAGGTACGACCGACAGGCGCCCCGGATCGCTGCTCGCCGCCGTACGCCGGCCGAGCGCCGGCAAGAGGCGCGCCGAGTTCAAGATGAATACCAGCTCGGACGTCACATGGATCAGGGCGGCCAGGAGCGGGCTCAGGAACCCGAACCCAGCCAGGGCCATTCCCAGAGCGTCCACGAGCACGGTGCCGCCGAAGTTGAAGAGGATGATGCCGCGGGTCCGCCGTGCGATCTGGATCGTCTCGACGAACTTCGACAGATCGTTGCCCAGGAGCAGGATATCGGCTGCTTCCTGGGCGACGTCCGCGCCGGTTCCCATCGCGATGCCCACGCTGGCCTGGACCAGGGCCGGGGCGTCGTTCAGCCCGTCGCCGATCATGGCGACCTTGCGCCCGGCGGCAACCAGGTCCTTGAGCCGGGCTTCCTTGTCGGCGGGCAGCAACTCGGCCTCGATCTCGGATATCCCCAGATCCAGGCCGATATGGCGCGCCACCGACCAGGCATCCCCCGTCAGCATGACGATCCGGTAGTTCGCCCGCGCCAGCGCCGACACCGCGCGTGCGGCCTCCGGTCGCAGCGTGTCGGCCACGAGGATCCGGCCGAGGTACCTTCCGCCGCGGGACACCAGAACCTGGGTGAGGTGCTCCGCGCCGAGCAGATCCGGAATGTCCGTGACCCCGGTTTCGTCGAGAAGCGCACGGGTCCCGGCCAGGATCTCCTCGTCGCCGACCGTGCAGCGGATGCCTCTTCCCGGTACGTAGTCGAAGCGGTCGGGCTCCGGCAGCTTGCCTGCGCCGGCTCGCTCGAGGATCGCCGCGCCGAGGGGGTGCTCGGACCGCTGCTCGGCGATGGCCGCGGCCTCGAGGACGGCACTCTCGCTCGCGCCCACGGCCGGACAGACCTCGACCACCGCAAGGTCTCCGCGCGTCAGGGTTCCCGTCTTGTCGAGGACGATCGTGTCCACGTCCGCCAGCTGCTCGAGGTAGCGGCCGCCCTTGACGATTGCCCCCCGTCGCGCCGCCTGACCGATCCCACCGAGGATGGCGAGGGGAGTCCCCGCGGCGACGCCGCAAGCGCCCGCCACCAGGATCACCGAGAGGGTCGATCGGGGGTCGCGGGTGAGCAGGAAGGTGAGCGCGGCGGCAGCGAGGGCGAAGTAGACCAGGTAGCCGGAGAGGCGATCGGCCGTCTTCTGGATCGGAGCCCGGGTCCTGTCGGCTCGCTCCACGGCCTGGACGATCTGGCCGAACGCCGTGTCGGCGCCGAGGCTCGCGACCTCGACCTCGATCGCCCCGGACTGGTTGAGGGTGCCGGCGTAGACGTCGCCCCCGACAACCTTCTCGACCGGCGCCGACTCGCCGGTGACGGAGGACTGGTCGACGAAGGTCGTTCCCCGCACCACGCGACCATCGACGGGGATCCGCGCCCCGGGCCTGACCAGCACGGTGTCGCCAGGAGCCAGATCCGCGATCGACACCGCGCGCTGGTCCTCCCCGTCCCGAACGACCACCTGGCGCGGCAGGAAATCGACCAGATCTCGGATGGCTCGCCGCCCCCGGTCGACCGTGAGGTCCTCGAGAACCTCGGCGATGAGCACGAACAGGGTGATCACCAGGGCCGTGAAGGCCTGCCCGATGGCCAGGGCGGCCACCAGGGCCAGGGTCATGGACAGCTCCATGGTCATACGGCGCCGGACCAGGGCCACGATGGCCTCCTTGAAGATCGGATAACCGCCGACCAAAGTCGCCGCCGCGGCGATCGCGTCCAGGTGGGCGATCTGCGGCCACGCCGGGAGCCACCGTGCCGCGAGGTTCTGCGGCCAGAAATGGAACCAGCTGCCGGCCGCGACCAGAGCCACGACCGCGATCCGGATCAGGTCGAATGCTGCGACGGCAGGAGGATGCAGCTGGTTGTCCGACCTGGCGATACCGGGCCCTCGGTGGGCTTCAGCGCCGGGATTTTCGGCTCGAGGGGAGGCTTCCACGTTTCCCTTTCTTCCGACGGGGCGAGACAAGGGAAGCATACCGTGATTGGACCCAGGATCGCCCTTCGATGTCGATCTGGGACAGGTCGGAACCCCTGGGGAGGCACGGAGCGGGAGCGGGGCTTTTGGGCGGCTACCGGGTAGAAGGGGCTCGATGCTCGACGACGATATTTCCCCCGTTCGACCGATCGCCCCGATCCGGCCGGTGATGGCCTTGCGTGGGCCCGAGAGCTACCAGAACGTGCGGCAGCTCCTGGTTCGCGGGGAGCGGGCCCGGATGCGCCTGCAACGGTATCGCCAGAGGCTCCAGTCGAAGCGGCCGACGCCCGCGGAGCGATTGCCGGGCCCGGCGGCGAGGTCCGACGTCCCGTCTCTCCCCCTCGGGACGGACCAGCTAGACGAGAGCATTTCGGCGTACGAGGCGGCGGCCTGGCGCATGCAGCACCGCGGGACCGGGCATCCGGGGGGCGATCCCCGGCCTTGATCTTGCGGGCCGCCGAGAGTCCGCCCAAAAAGAAGACGCGGGGGAGTTGACTCGAGGCTCGAGTCGGATTATTGTTTGCTAGTGGCAACAATTGCTAGCGGCAAGACCGAGGAACCGCGCACCGGGACCTTGATGGCAAACCTGATGCGCCTGCGGTCCTGCTGCGATCGGCTGCAGTCCGATGTCCACGCCCAGGTCAATCTGGGCGAGACCGAGTTCGGTTTCGTGGCGGCTTTCCCAGCCGACACGCCGACCTCGGCCGGGGAGCTGTGCCGGGCCGTCGGGCTTTCCCCCTCGCGGGGGAGCCGCGTGATCGACGGCCTGGTGCGCAAGGGGATCATCGAGCGCCAGCCGGATGCCCACGATCGCCGCATCAGCCTCCTCGAACTGACCCCTGTTGGCCGCGAGATCCAGGAGCATCTCAAGACCTGCGTGGACAGCTGCGAGCATTCCCTCGCCAGCCAGCTCACGGGCGAGGAGCTCGTGGCGGTCGAGGAGGCGATCGCGTTGTTGCTTCGTGTCATCGATTCGGTACACCCGGCATCGGATCCGTGAGCAGATTCTGTCATCGGATCTAGCTGTTCAGGCTCAGGAGCAAGAATGACCGTCACAACCTTGGCCCTCGGGGCCGTTGTCGTCGTGGGCTATGTCGCGATCAGTCGGATCCTGGCTCCCCGCGCCAGCCTGGCGCTCGTCCAGGAGAAGCTGGCTGCGGGCGCGCTCGTCGTGGATGTCCGGACGCCTGCTGAGTTCAAGAGCGGGTCCTATCCCGAGGCGATCAACCTGCCGCTGCAAGAGCTCTCGGCCGGACTCGGCAACCTCTCCAAGGACCGGCCCGTCGTGCTGTACTGCCACTCGGGCTCCCGGGCCGCGCTGGCGGAGCGAATGTTCAAGAAGGCCGGCTTCCAGGACGTCACCAACGCCGGTTCCCTGCATCGCTTGCCACATTAGCGACCTGGCATTTTCGTTCTTCTTTCCTCCCGGCGTGAAACGATGATCCTCCCTCGAACTCTTTGCGGGCGAGGGCGAGCGGCTGCGGCACGAGCCTCGGTCTCGTCACGGCAAGGCATTGACAAGTGGCACGACCCGGGTTACTATTTGCTGGTAGCAAATATTGCTACGGGCAAGCATCCCCGCAAAGTCCTGCACTGGCATCCCGATCTCCTGGCAGGACCCGGCGGCCGCGTATCCGAGGTGGAGACCTTATGACCCCATCCTATCCCGCGCCCCTTCTCGAGATCGCCATCAACGAGCGTTATGGCGAGCTGGCGGAAGGATCGTGCTGCTTGAGCTGCGGTGGCGCCATCATCCTGGCCGAGCCACAACCGGGGGAGGTATGCCTGGATCTCGGGAGCGGTCGGGGGCAGGACGTCCTGCG
>JAJYIO010000090.1 GCA_021790035.1 bacterium
CTCACGTACTGTTCAAGTACGCTGCGTCCCTCGGGCCTTGTGCGCCTCGCATCCGGACCGATCTGCTCGGTCTCGCTACGCGAGCCGTGAATAATCCAGGCTAGACCAGCTTTCAGTTGACTTGAACCCGGGCGCGCCCGCAAGAACGCGAGGTCGAAGCGTACTTTCGTGCGTGAGGCGAGGGGCGCGGACCTAAGCCGGGGTCAGGTCGACCTGAAACAGGTCTAGAGGGAAACTCCCTTGGCCGCCAGGGCCTTGACCAGACGTGACTTGCGACGCGCTGCGGTGTTGGGGTGGATGATCCCCTTGTGCGCAGCCCGATCGATCGTTCTGATCGCCTTCTTGAGGAGCTCGACGGTCTTGGCCGAGTCCTCGCCAGCGCCGGCGGCCTCGACGACACGCTTGAACCGCGTCTTGACTTCGGACTTGCCCGCAACGTTGCGCAGACGGTTGCGCTCGGCGATCTCGGTGCGCTTGATTCCCGACTTGATGCGCTTGGCCAAGAGAAAAAACCTCCAGAAAACAGCCTCAAAAGAGACACCAGTATAGCACGGATCCCTGCCTGCGCCAGCCTGTCTGGCGTGCGAGAAGGCCGTTGCCGCTATCGGTTCGAGCCGACCGCGGCCAGGAACTGGCGCGCCGAGGCGGCGAACTCGCCCTGCGGCGCCAGGGTGAGGTATCTCGAAAACTGCTGCGCAGCCAGCGTTCTCTGCCCGGACAGGGTCTCGATGCGGCCCAGATAATAGTGGGGCAGCGCGAGGGTGGGATCGCTGTCGGCGGCTCCCGAGAACTCGGCGGCGGCCTCGGCGAGGTCTCCCTGCTGGAAGTAGGCCTCCCCCAGCTCCGAGCGGAAGACCGCCTCGGAGCGGCGGACCGAGGAGGCCAGCGGGCGTCGCTGGCTGTTGAGGCCGGAACGAGCCATCCCGGCCGCAGGGCTCACCACGGTAACGCCGCCCCCCTGGATGCGCACCGGAGTCCCCGGCCTCAGGGCAGGGACGAGGCGATGTCCGGGAATCTGGCCCGGCGCGAGCGGGGGGGGCGCGCCCGCGGGGGAAGATCCGGCGATCGTCCCGCCGAGATAGTCGCCGGGGCCCGGCTGGATCGCGGCCCCTTCGCGCAGGCTGGTTCGGCTGCCGGTGAACCCGGTGGCCACGGGCTTCGCCGCCGATTGCCAGGTTCCCCCGATCGTACCCGGTGGTGGCGTGCCAGGACCTGGCCATGCTCCGGGTACCTGCGGGATGGGGCCGGTTGCAGGCCCACCCGGCCAGGGGCCGGACTCTACCGAACCAGGGGGCATCAAGCTGGCATGCATCGCCCCGATCCGCCCGGCGGCGAGATCGGCGGGACCTTGCCCCGGGATCGCCAGCGGGGACACCGGCTGCACGGTCAAGGGACCGGTTGCCGGGCGGCTCTGGGACACCTGGGTCACGGCCTGGCGAGTTCCCACGTAGACCGGCGGGGTGGGCTCCGGCACCGGAAAGAAGACATCGAACCAGCCGTAATCCGCACCGTGGAGGCGAGCCCCGTACGAGATCGCATAGGCCAAGGCCACGGCCGCCAGGACCGCAAAGGAAATCGCCCGGCGGTCCAGAAGCGGGCGCCGTGGGGTGACGTCCGGCGTCGCCAGGGGGATCTCGGCGGGCCTGGGCGCCAGCGGTCCGAGCGGGGCCTCGGCGAGCTGCCGGTATCGATCGGCCTGCTGACCCAGTGCTCGGGCGGCTTGGGGAGGAGAGAGGAGGCGGTGTACGAGCATCAGGTCCGCCAGGGGCAGAGGCTGATCGACCTGCCATGCCAGCGCCTTTCCCAGGGTGGCGCGATCGAGGCCCTGCTCGACGAGGATGGCGCCGATGCGCACCTGCCGGCTGGCCAGGAGCCGCTGGAGGTTCTGTCGGTATGTTTGAGCGCGAGTGAGGTGCGCTGCCAGTAGCTTGTGGGCCTCCACCAGCCGAAGTTGTGGCTGGGGTCCGGCAAGCTGGGCCGTCATCCAGTCCGAGCGGGAGACACACCCCCACCGGATCAGGACCTCCCCGAGGGCGTCAGCCTCGGCCAGGGGCGTCACGACCGGCCTCTGGGCCGCGGCCACCCTGGCGATCGCCGATGGCGGGGCATCGAGGAGCTGGCCGAGGGGATGAGTGACCGCCTCGTCTGCCTGGGCGGCCAGCGCCTGCTTGAGCTGGCCCTGCGTGATCGCGTGGGCCGAAAGCAAGCGCATGCCGAGCCGGTCGTCGAAGGGTCGGCTGGACGGCCCAGGCAGCCTGGGCTTTCCCACGATGGCTTCGAGCCACATTGGCAGCGGCGCCGAGCCCAGGCGGTAGAGGGCCGCCTCGAGAGCCTCCTCCGGTCGAGCCTGTTCGAACGCCCTCGCCAGCTGGTCGGAAGACAACAGGTCGTGAGCGACGAGCAGTTCGGCGTCCGCCAGGAGACCCGGTCCCGGCGGACCGATCGCCCTTGCCACGGCGTCCCAGGGGGCCGGCGGACCGCCGTCCACGGAGAAGGCGGCGGCCAGTGCGGTCGCCCCTTCCTGGAGCGGGGCCAGGCGTTCGGGCCGGAACGCGGGCGACTCGCCCGCCAGGGTCGGATCGCCCAGCGCGAGCCAGGAAGACACCGGAATCCGGCGTCCGGGGGCAAGCCGGATGAACAGGCCGGCGCCCGTGAGCTCGTACCGATCGTCCCCGATGGCAAAGTCGAGACGATGGTTGCCGCTCTGGCACCAGGTCAGGGCAGCCCGGTAATCGATGGGCGGGGGCACGATCGCCTCGACCTGGATGTCCGGGACGGGCAGTTCGGGGGGCGCTTCCCTCGTCCGGATGGCCCGGGCCAGCGCCGCGACCCGGTCGCGTGCGAGATCGAGGAGACTGGCCATGCGGCCTTTGTACCCCGAGGCCGTGCCGGAGGCGACGCGGGTCGAGGAAGCGATGGAAGTCGCGCCGCTGGTGTATAAGATCCTCGAATGGACGCCATCGAACAGGCCTATCAGGACGGTGTGGCGCGGTTCGGTCAGGGGGACCACGAGGCCGCGTTGGCCCTGTTGTCGCAGATCCCGAAGACCAACCAGCGCCTCTATGCCCTGGCGCTTTCATACATCGGCCGGATCCAGACCCTGCGCGGCGAACATGACAACTCGGAGAAATCCCTGCGTCGGTCTCTCTCGCTGCAGACCAAGATCGACCCCCAGACGCTCTACTTTCTGGGGGAGTGCTACTTCTACCAGCGCAAGTGGGACGACGCCGAGAAGTTGCTGCGGGAGTGCGTCGTCCGCGAACCGAAGTACACCGACGCCTACATACGGCTGGGAATGGTCCTCAAGGAGCAGCGACGCGTCCCGGAGGCGACGCGGGCTTTCGAGATGGCGATCGTCAACGATCAGAAGGCGGTCGTGGCGCGCTACCAGCTAGCGCAGATCTGCGTCGAGGGCGAGGATTACAAGCGGGCCCTGAGCCAGCTCCACGTGGTCAAGGAGCTGGCCAATAACTACGCGCCGGCGTTCGTGCTGCAGGGGGACATCTTCCAGCGCATCGGCGACCACCGCCAGTCGATCGTCGAGTACGTCAAGGTCGTGCAGATGGGCAAGGCGGATGCCGGCCTCTACTGGCGTCTGGGCCGCTCGTTCATGGCGATCAAGGATCGCAAGCAGGCGCTCAAGGCCTTCGAGGAGGCGCTGCGACTCGATCCGCGGATGTGGCCGGCGTGCTTCTACTCGGCGCAGCTTCGGGAGGAACTGCAGCACTATCCCAAGGCGGTGGCGCATTACAAGGCCTTGCTCGAGGTTGATGAGTACCGTGCCATCGCCCGCGAGGCGATCGCACGCCTCACCCAGCAGGTGGGCGCCAGCAATTTGTCGGCGTCTGGCCCCGATCCTCTGGGCGATGTCAAGACCTTCGAACCGCCGCCGGTCACTACGAAGGTCGCCGCCACGCATTCCCTCGAGGCGGTGCAGCGCCAGCTGACCAGCGAGATTGGCCCCAGCCGCACGGCGCCACTGAAGCCCGCCAACGACCGGCCAGCCTGGGTGGACGATGCGCCGATCGAGGACGATCCGGTCGATACCGTGGCGCCGGTCCAGCACGGCGGCCAGACGCAGTATTCAGGCCCCGACGTCGTGGAGCAGGTCTCGTCGGCCCTGCGGTCCGGGGCGATCGGCGAGGTCGTGAGCGTCTTGCGCAACAGCTCGATGGAGGAGATCGCTGGCTCGGTCCGCAGTCGCATCGAGAGCCACCTCGATCCGCTTCTCAAGCAGGTCAAGATTCCCAAGATGTCCAACCTTGCGCCCTCGGTCAAGGACGTCCTGGCCAAGCTGCCCAAGAAGAAGCCCTGAGTTCGACCCTGGTTGTCCACCGGGTTCTCCACCAAGTGTGGGGGAATTTCCCCTGGAGCGACCAGAGTTTTCCAGTTCCCTGTCGTGCCGCCGGCCGGTACGATGAGGGGGACGGAGGTCGCAGCCTTGGCCCGCGGCAAGTTCGTGCACTGCCACGTGCACAGCCAGTACTCGCTTCTCGACGGCGCCAGCCGTGTCGGGGACCTGGTCAAGCGCGCGATCAAGCTCGACATGCCTGCGATCGCCCTCACCGACCACGGCGTCATGCACGGGGCGATCGAATTCTACAACTACGCCAAGAAGGCTGGAATCAAACCCATCATCGGGATGGAGGCCTACATGGCCTTCGGCGATCGCCGGGACAAGACCCCGGCCAAGACCGGCAAGAATTACGGCCACCTGATCCTTCTGGCCAGGAACCAAAAGGGCTACGAGAACCTCGTCAAGCTCAACACCATCGGTCATGTCGAGGGCTACTATCACAAGCCCCGGATCGACCGGGAGGTTCTCGAAGACCTCCACGAAGGTCTGATCGCGCTTTCTGCCTGTGTCGGTGGGCATGTTCCCCAGCTCGTGCTGCAGGGCCGGTACGAGGAGGCCGAGAAGCTGGCGCTCTGGTACCAGGCGGTCTTCGGCGAGGATTTTTATCTCGAGCTTCAGGACCACGGCTTGCCCGAGCAGCATCGCGTCAACGCGGCCTTCATCGAGCTTTCCGGGCGCACCGGCATCCCCCTGGTCGCGACCAACGACACCCACTATACGGCGCCCGAGGACACCCGGGCTCACGACGCGCTGATCTGCATCGGGACCGGCAAGTCGCTGGCCGACCCGAATCGCAAGATGAGCTACGGCCCGGAGTTCTACGTCAAGTCCGGCGAGCAGATGGCGGAGATCTTTCACGAGGTACCGATCGCCATCGCCAACACCCTCGAGATCGCCTCCAAGTGCAACGTCATCCTCGAACTCGGACGCAATCGCCTGCCGGTGTATCCGGTGCCCGAGGGCCATACCGCGGAGTCCTACCTCGTGCAGCTCGCCGAGGCGGGCATGCGGCGCCGTTACGGCAACCCGCCGCCCGAGCACGTGGTGGAGCGGCTTCGCTACGAGCTCTCGATCATCACCTCGATGGGCTTCCCGGCGTACTTCCTCATCGTCTGGGACTTCATCCACTGGGCCAAGTCCAGCGGGATCCCCGTCGGGCCCGGGCGCGGAAGCGCGGCTGGATCCCTCGTGGCCTACTGTCTTGGCATCACCGAGCTCGATCCCGTGCGCTACAACCTCCTTTTCGAGCGGTTCCTCAACCCCGAGCGCGTCTCGATGCCCGACATCGACGTCGACATCTGCATCGATCGCCGCAACGAGGTCATCCGGTACACCCGCGAGAAGTACGGCGAGGACCGGGTGGCGCAGATCGTGACCTTCAGCACGCTCAAGGCCAAGGCGGCGATCAAGGACGTCGCTCGCGTCATGGAACTGCCCTTCGCCGAATCCAACGAGCTCGCCAAGAAGGTTCCCGACGAGCTCAACATCACCCTCGAGCAGGCCCTCGAGAAATCCGCCGAATTACGAGAGGCCGCCGAGAGCAACCCCAAGGTCAACGAGATCCTCGACATGGCCCGCAAGCTCGAGGGTCTGACCCGGGCGACCAGCATCCACGCCGCCGGCGTCATCATCGCGGAGGAACCGATCGATCGCCTGGTCCCCTTGCAACGACTCAAGGATTCGAGCGACGGGGGCGTCGCCACGCAATACGAGCAGAAGTACGTCGAGATGCTCGGTTTGCTCAAGATGGACTTCCTGGGCCTGCGCAACCTCACCATGATCGGCAAGGCCCTCGCCATGATCGAGACCAACCACGGCACGAGGCCGGACTTCTCCAGCCAGGACTTCACCGATCCCCTGGCGTATGAACTTCTTCAGCGCGGAGAGTCGGTCGGCATCTTCCAGGTCGAATCCGAGGGCATGACCAAGCTTCTCAAGCGGTTGAAGCCGACCTGCTTCGAGGATATCTCGGCCGTTCTCGCCCTCTACCGTCCCGGCCCGCTCGAGACCGGCTACGTCGACAAGTACGTCGATCGCAAGCAGGGCAAGGCAGCCATCGAGTACCCGCATCCCGCCCTCGAGCCCATCCTCAAGGATACCTACGGCACGATGGTCTACAAGGAGCAGATCATGCAGATCGCTCAGGTCCTGGCGGGCTATTCGCTGGGCGGAGCCGATCTTCTGCGTCGGGCCATGGGCAAGAAGAAAAAAGAGGAGATGGACAAGCAGCGATCCGTCTTCATGGAAGGCTGCGAGCGCAACGGGGTCGACCTCAAGGTTGCCGGATCGATCTTCGACGACATGGAGAAGTTCTCCGAGTACTGCTTCAACCGAGCCCACACGGCTGCCTACGGCGTCCTCACCTACCAGACGGCCTACCTCAAGGCGCACTTCCCCGCCGAGTACATGGCGGCCTTGCTATCGAGCCTGGTGGGCTCGATGGACAAGATCATGCTCACGATCCTCGATTGCCGGCGGATGGGGCTCAATGTACTGCCGCCGGACGTCAACTTCAGCGCATCGGACTTCTCGGTCGTGGACGGCGATGTGCGATTCGGCCTCGGGGCGGTCAAGAACGTCGGATTACCGGCGGTCGACGAGATCCTGCGCAAGCGCGATGCGGCCGGGGGGCCGTTCAAGGACGTCTACGACTTCTTCGAGCGCATCGACCACCGGATCGTCAACAAGAAGTGCCTGGAGTCCCTGATTCTGTGCGGAGCGCTGGATAGCTTCGGCATCGATCGGGCAATGTTGCTCGGATTCGATGGTTACAATCTCGAGGCTCTCTGCGAATGGGCGGATCGGCTGCAAAAAGGGGCGAATTCCAACCAGGTTTCCCTGTTTGCGGGCTTCGAGGAGGAGATCATCGTCCCCAAGCCGCAGCTACGGGACACAACTCCGCTGGATCCCGACCTGGCTCTCAAGAACGAGAAGGACCTCCTCGGCCTCTACCTCACCGGGCATCCCCTCGACACCCTACCCCTTCGCCTCGAGTGGCATACGACCGCATCTTGCCAGGATATCGAGCGAATCTCCGCCGCGATTCCTGCGGATAAGGGACGTCGCGGGCAGGATGCCAAGACCGTCGTCGTCGGGGGGTTGCTCCACAGCACGCGGAAGATCCTCACCAAGAAGGGCGACGCGATGATCACGGGCAAGCTCGAGGATCGGTCGGGCACGGTCGACGTCGTCGCCTTTCCCAAGCGCTACGAGACCTTTGCCGCGTTGCTCGTCGAGGACGCCAAGTTGCTGATCAAGGGCAAGGTCGGTGCCAGCAACGACGATCGCGTGCAGGTGGAGATCGACCACGTGTGGGAACTCGCGGGCCTGGCGTCCCTGCACCTGACTCTTCCGGATTCGGCCGACCCCGTGGCCCTCGTGCGTCTCAAGGAGACCCTCAAGCAGCACAAGGGCGAGACGCCCGTGATCCTCCACTTCGAGGGCCGCCTGGAGCAGGTGGTCGTGGGCGAAGCCTTCTGGGTCGAGCGCTCGCCGGGCCTGGATACCGTGCTCGAGGCGATGCTCCCGGTGCCCGGGGCGATCGCGTGGACCGATCCCCGACCGCTCTTGCGGGCCGGCTAGGCGAACGACGGACGGATCGGGGTTTTGGCGATCGTATGGCGTGTGTTTAGGATCCTTTAGAAATAACAGGCAGTGGGCCTGGTTCTTCGATAGTGGGTGCAGCGAGAGAATATCGGCCCTTTTGAACCTCGATGGCTTGCCTGATCGGGATTAGAAGGCCTCCCTCGCGGGAATGAAGCGACCAGGAGCCCGTCAGGGCCTGGCCGGTAC
>JAJYIO010000091.1 GCA_021790035.1 bacterium
CGACGGATAACCGCGAGCCGATGGAAATGAACATCCGACAGCTCGGCCACCACATCCATCTTCTCGAGCAGGCCGGCCATTCGGGTGGAGAGATCAACGACCTCGAGGTGCAGTGGCAGCAGAAGCTCTCCATTCCCTTCGCCAGCCTGGTCTTTGCCCTGGTGGGAACCCCGCTGGGGCTGCGCAGCCACCGGAGCAGCAACTCGCTGGGCCTGGGCCTCAGCGTCCTGATCATCTTCGTCTACTATGTCGCCATGTTCATCTTCACGGCCATGGGGCAGACCGGGGCCATCCCCCCGCCCGTCGCGGCCTGGATGCCCAACATCCTCACCGGCGGAATGGGGCTGCTCTTGCTCCTCCGGGCATCCCGAAGCTGATCTGGCTTGGACCGACTTTCGGTTGAGTTACCCACCGTCCGCGCCGACCCTCTCGAATGAAACGCCACCTGCCGAGCGGTGCTACGCAGCAGCTTGCCCGCAGCGGGGGGTAGTTTGCGGGGGGCCAGGCCCCCTGCAAGTCCCTGCCCTGAAGGGGAGGTTCCCACCTGCCGAGCGGGGCTACGCAGCCGAAAACGCTCTAGCCAGCCTGACGGATCTGGCCCTCGGCCTGGCTCCAGAGGAACCTGAAGGCCCCGGGCAGGCGAGCGTTCCAGCAGGCCTCGTTGTGGATGCCCGAGGGATCTTCGACCCACTTGAGATCCCCGCCGGGCGTGTAACCCAGGGCGACCAGCAGCTCGCGCATGATGCGAGCGTCTCTTAGCAAGCGCGTTCCGGGGCCCGGCCGGGCCTCCCGGGTGCCGAAATCGAGATAGACCCGGGTGCTCGATGGGCGCGATGGCATCGAGGCGACATAGTCGAAGATCGCGCCCCGTGCGAACCAGAACGATGGCGACATGCAGAGGGCCCGGCCAAAGACGTCCGGCCGGCTGAAGAGGGCATAGAGGGCGGTGAGTCCCCCCATGGACGACCCACCCACGCCGGTATGCTCGGGGCCCGACAAGGTCCGGAACTGGCGATCGATCAGGGCCTTGAGGGATCCGGCGATCCAGTCGAGAAAAGCCGCGGCCTCTCCCCGGCACTCGAAGTGGGGATCCACCCAGGGAGACTGCTCGGAGATCCGGTGCTCGCCGCCGTTGTAGATGCCCACGCAGATGACCGGCTCCATCTCCTGCCGCATGACGAGGGCGTCGATCGTCAGATCGACCTCCCAGTCTCCACAGAACGAGGTCGTCGGGTCGAAGAGATTTTGCCCGTCGAACATGTACATGACCGGATATCGACGACTTGATTCCGGGTCATATCCCGGCGGAAGGTACACGGCGACCTGCCGAGAGCGATCGAGACCGGTTACTGGCAACGGCCCGAGCAGCAGAAGCTTGCCCTTGCGACGAGGGCGGCCCGGAATCTCGAGTCTGGCGGTTTTGGGCTTGAACGACACTTGAATTAGCATACCCTGACTGGCTGCAAAATCGACGCTCCCGGACACACTATCGAAACCGGAGATCGAGACGAACGCTCTCGAGGTACCCGACGGCCTCGGCGAGGGCCGCTTCCAGGCGCGACCGCGCGGCGCGCTGTGCCGAGGGTTCCTGCCCCGATGCGGCCGATCTGTCGCCCGGGGCCGCGGGTGGTTCGAAAAGATGCGTCGTCGACTCGACCCGCCACAAGCGATGCGGCCCGGGCAATCGCGCTACCAGGGCCTCGAGTCCGTCCCCGAACTCGTCTCGATCACCGGACACGAAGGCCATCGGCTTGCTCGACTCGAAGAGGAACTCCATCGGCCACATCGAGACGGGCGCTCCGACCAGCAGCAATGCCGCCACACGTGCATCGCGGACCCCCACCCGCGCACCCACGGCCGCTCCGAACGAGAAACCGGCGATCCACAGCGTCGCCCTGGGCTCGCGCTCGGCCAGGAAATCGAGCGCCGCCACCACGTCTTCTTGCTCCCCCTCGCCGGCGTCGTGGATTCCGCCGGATCGCCCCACGCCCCGGAAGTTGAAGCGCAAAGACGAGATCCCCTGCTTGCGACAGGCGTCGGCCATGCGAAACACCACATGGGACTGCATGGTCCCGCCGTGGAGCGGGTGAGGGTGGCAGACGACCGCGGCCGTCGATGCGCCCGCAACCGGCCAGTACTCGGCCTCGAGGCGCTCCGAGACGAAGAGCTGCACCGCAAACTATCCGTCCGACAGGCCGACGCCGCTGGGTTCTTCTTCTTCTCCCGAATCGACGTCGCCCGGAGCCACCGCGGGATCTTCCAGGGCGAAGAGGAAGTCGAGGTCCTCTCGGGAGAGCTTGTGCCCCAGTTCCTCGCCATCAAGGACGCCCTGGACCATCTTGCGCTTGCGATCCTGGAGCTGCAGGACCTTCTCCTCGATCGTGTCCCGGGCGATGAGCTTGTAACTGAAGACGTGCCGGGTCTGACCGATACGGTGGGCTCGGTCCGTGGCCTGATCCTCGACGGCGGGATTCCACCACGGGTCGAAGTGGATGACGTAGTCGGCCCCGGTGAGGTTCAGGCCCGTTCCACCCGCCTTGAGGCTGATGAGGAAGACCGGGACGTCGCCCTGGTTGAAGCGTTCGGCACGTTCGAGCCGATCCTTGGTCTGACCGTCGAGATACTCGGTGCGAATCTCCTCCCGGTCCAGATGGCGGCGGAGGATCTGCAGCACCTTGACGAACTGGCTGAAGACCAGGACCCGATGTCCCTCCGCGACGACCTGCCCGACGAGTTCGAGGAAGGTATCGATCTTGGCAGACGGGATCTCGGGCGCGGTCTCGGGCAGGACGATCTCGGGCGCACAGCAGATCTGTCGCAAGCGGAGCAACGCCTCGAGAATGTGCAGGTGGGAGCGCCCGAGGCCCTCTTTCTCCACGGCCGCGTAGACGCCGCTGCGCACCATCGAGAGGGTCTGGTTGTAGAGCCGGCGCTGCTCGGGGCCAAGCTCGCAGTAGGCCACCATCTCCGACCGCGGCGGGAGCTCCGGGGCGACTTCCTGCTTGATGCGACGCAGGATGAAGGGGATCGTGCGCTTGTGCAGACGCTCGAGCTTGACCGGGTCCGAGAGGTCCGCTCCCGACAGGAAATCCGAACGGAAGACCCGCTCGGTGCCTAGCAGGCCGGGCATGAGGAAATGGAACAGGCTCCAGAGCTCGAGGGGGTGATTCTCGAGGGGAGTACCGGTCATGCAGAGCCGGTGATGGGCCTCGAGAGTCCGGGCGGCCCGAGCCGACTGGGAATGCGGGTTCTTGATGTTCTGGGCCTCGTCCAGGATCATCCAGTGCCAGTTGAAGGTCCGGAGCTGGGCCAGGTCCCGCCGCAGCAGGGAGTAGCTGGTGATGATGACGTCGTGCTTGGCAATCCGGGGCATCTCGTAGCGCCGCGACGGACCGTGCAGGACCAGGGTCCGGAGGTTGGGCGCGAAGCGCTGCAGCTCCTTCTCCCAGTTGTAAATCACCGAGGTCGGGACCACCAGGAGAGAAGGATCCAGCGATCCTGCCTCTTTCTCGGCCTGCAGGAGGGCGATCGCCTGGATCGTTTTTCCCAGGCCCATGTCATCGGCCAGGATTCCGTGCAGGCCGTTCTCCCGCAGGAACCACAGGAAATCGAGCCCCTTGCGCTGATAAGCCCGCAACTCGCCCACAAATCCCTCTGGCACCGGCTGCTCGGTGATCTCCCGCTCTCCCGCCAGGAGGTCCCGGAACCGATCCCAGCGCTCGTCGGTCTCCCGCAGGTCCGCGGCTTCGAGCAGATCGTCGGCGACCAGAGCCAGGTACCCGGGCAGGCGCTGCACGAGCTGCCCCGATGCGTTGGTCGCCACCGCGGGATCGGACAGGCTCTGGGCCAGAGACCGCTGGCGCTCCAGCCACTCGCCCGGCAACCGGGCGAACTGGCCGGTCCCGAGGCGCACGTAGCTCGAGCGGCCCCGCAAGGCGTCCCGGAGCGAGGCCTCGTCGATGACCGAGTCTCCCGGATCGATCTCCGAGCGCACCTCGAACCAGTCGATGCCGCTAGAGATCGACACCTTGACGGCGAGATTGCGGCGAGACACGCGCATCCCCTTGAGGCGCTCCTCGCCGAAGACCTCCCAGCCCTCGGCCAGCAACTGCGGGACGGCCTCGAGGAGAAAATCGAGGGCGGCATCGGCCCAGCCCAGGAACACGCCGTCGGAACGAGCCTCGAGCCCGGTACTGGCCAGACGATCCAGGATCGCGGTCTCCGCTGCGGGATCCCGGGACCACGTCCCCCACTGGCCCTCGATCTCGCCGGGGATCGCTCGCCGGGGGTCGCCGGGGCTGATGGGCGGAGCCGAACCGTAGACCAGGCCCAGCTTGGCGACCAGGTGATCGTTGTCCTCGTGCAGCAACAGCCGCGGCCGAGGCAAGGTCGCGGGATGCACGATTCCGCTCTCCGGCGGCGCGCCGGTGGAACCCGGGGCGGCCTCCGGGGGACGCTCGCCGCTCAGGACCTCGACCGGCCGGAACGCGCCCTCGACAAAAGCCCACGGGTCGTCGTCGCCGACGAGGATCGCACCGGGGATCGGCGTGCCATCTGGCTCTTGCAGGACCGGCGCGGTCCAGGTCGAGACCTGGTACAGCACGACCTGGCGATCGGGCCGGATCTCGATGGGGCGCCGGCCTTCCCCGTAGAGGAAGGGGCAGGACCGCAGCATTCCGAGGATCCGCGAGAGCAGGGCGTCCTCGACCGGTACGCCGCGAGCGTGCGAGGACGAGATCAGACGGTCGTGCTTCTGGTAGAACGGCAAGACCAGCTTGAGGATTTCCCGATCCGAATCCGAGACCGGCCACGAGGTGGCAGGGGCCCAGATGGGCAGGGGGCGGACATTGCCCGGCGAGCCGTCCTCGTGCAGCTTGGCCGTATCCACGGAAAGCCACACGCAGGCCGGTCGGGCAAAGAACTGCTCCAGGCGCTTGGGCACGGGAGCGACCCAAAGGCCGTAGATCGCAGCCATTGGCGCGGGCGGCTCGTAAGTCGCCGGTGCTGCCCTGCGCGGGCCGTAACGGTTTTCCCTCACAAGAAACTCCCCTTCGGGGCAGGGACTTGCAGGGGGCCTTGCCCCCCGCAAACTACCCCCCGCTGCGGGCAAGCTGCTACGTAGCCCAGCACAGCAGGAGGCGTTTCATTCAACGCTGCCGGCGCAGACGGTGGGTAACTCATCATGCCACTCTGGTCCTGCCGCCAGGCCGCAATGAAGCCGGACTGACGGTTCCCCGCCCGATTGCGGGGATCCGTATATCGTAACAAATGATCGGCCCGCATGGATCGGCCCATTTTCTCGCGAGTCACGAAACCGGCCTGTCCAGATGCGGTACCCTGGCAGGATGTCCGAGATCTCTTACCGCCTTTCGATCGCCCAGCCTCACACCCACCGGTTCCAGGTGGAGATCCGCATCCCCCCCCTGGTTGGACCCCTGGACCTGGCCATTCCGGCTTGGATGCCGGGTGCCTACAAGCTGGTCGACCACGCCCGCAACGTTCGTCGCGTCGAGGCCCGGCGGCTATCCGGCCCGAGCGGTGCAACCGGCCAGGCCTCGATCGGGCCCTCCCCCGATCGTCCGCGCACTCAAGCCGGCGGCCCGGATGCGCTGCTGGTCGAGCGGCTGGACATGCATACCTGGCGCGTCCATGGCGGCGAGGGCGGGGCGATCGTGACCTACGAGGTCTTCGCCGACAAGCTGATGATCCACGAAGGCCAGGTCAATGCCGACCACGCCTTTCTCAACGGCAGCGTGGCGTGGCTGGCCGTGCTCAATGCTCGCCACCTGCCCTGCCGGGTGGCGGTCGACGTGCCGGATGGGTGGAACGTGGTGTCGGCACTGGATGCTGCCGAGGCGGGGGGCGGCTACTGGTCACCCGACTTCGACGCCCTCGCCGATGCGCCGCTCGAGGCCGGCGACTTTGCGCTCGCAACCGTGTCGGCCGCGGGCGTTCGCTGGGAGATCGCCTGGCACGGCGATACCTCCGAGCAGGGGCAGTCGCGATCGCGTGACGGCCGCGCCGGGCGAGCTGGAGCGAACGACGTTCTGGGCCGGATCTGCGAGGCGATCCCGGCTCTGGCCCGCGAGGCCGTCCGTCTGCTGGGCCAGGCGCCCTTCTCGCGCTACGTGATGTTCTTCCACGAATGCCAGGAACCCGGGTACCTCAACGGCCTGGAGCACCGTACCTCGATGGCCATGCAGGGCCCGCTCGATGTGCTCTCGGATCCCACGGCGTTCTTCACGATGGTCATCCACGAGATCCTTCATGCCTGGAACGGCCAGCGCATGGCGCCTCTCGGGCTCTTCCGCCCGGGTTGCGACTACTTCCGTCCCGCCCCCACCACGGCGCTGTGGGTGGTCGAGGGGTGGACCGAGTATTTTGCCTCGCTGCTCATGCTGCGGGCGGGTCTCCTCGAGCCGTCCGGCTACCTCGCCCACCTGGCGGAGACCCTCGACGCCTTCTACCGCACGCCCGGACGCCGCTGCACGACCCTCGAGGAGTCGAGCTTCATCACATGGAACTTCGGCGACGATCGGTGGAACGGCGCGATCAACTACTACCTCAAGGGCCTCCTGACGGCCTTCGCGCTGGACGTCGAGCTTCGAGTGGCGACCGGTGGCCGACGCTCGCTGGACGACGTCGCCCGGGAGCTCTGGCAGCGGTATGGAGATCGCCAGGCCTACGCGCCCTCGGATGTCGAGCGCTTGGCGCAGGAGCTTCTCGACGACGCGATGACCGAGCCTGCAGACCGGCCTGTCGGGCTTGCTGGCGACCTGGCGGGTTTCTTCGATCTGCACCTGCGCAGCACCGAGGATCCCGACTTCGGCGCCATCGCCGCCCGACTCGGCCTCAAGCTCACCGTCACCGAGCGTGCCACGCTGGGCCTGCGGACCTCGGGATCCAACGGGGAGCTGAAGATCGAGGGCATCGAGGCTTACGGTCCGGCCGAGAACGCCGGATTGCAGGCGGGCGACGTGCTGGTGGCGATCGCCGGCGGCACGCGCGTCACCGAGTCCGCGCTGACTGCGGCGATCGGCGGTAGCCGCCCCGGAGAAACGCTGGTCCTCACGTTCTTCCGCAACGGCGAGATGCAGCAAACCACCGTCGCCCTGGGCGCGGTCCGGCGCCACCGGCTCACGCCCCTTCCCGGGGCCCAGCCGTTGCTCGAGGGCTACCTCGGCACGATGCCCGAGGGTGCGCTGATCGGATCGCGCCCGCTTTGAACCCAAAAGGTCGAGCCGCAAAGCAGCTTGTCCTCAGCTGCCACGCACCACGACCATTTCCGTTGACGGATAGGGCCTGGGCGGCAGCGACGCACGCTCGATGAAGCCCAGACGAGCATAGACCCCTTGTGCATCCCGGGTGCTGAGAAAAACCGATTGCGATCCGCGAACCCGGGGATGCGCCAGGAGCAAGCGCACCACGGCCGTCCCGAACGAGGGCAGGCGCCCTTGCAAGAAAAGGCCGGGCCCCCTGGCGATTCCAGGGAGCCCGGCTTCGAATGTGGCTTATGCGAAGGCGTTGACGCCGAGGCCGGCGCCGGCTTCGCGAGCCTTCTCGGCTGCGGACTCGGTGGCTTCGTTGTCGTGGTCCTGGTTCGTTGCCTGGGCCGCAGCCTGCTGGGTCCTTACCGCTTGCTGCTGGGCTTGAGCTGCTTGAATGCTTGCTGATTGGCCCGAAATGGCGCTGATGCTCAACTTTTTCCCCTTCCGTGGTGTTTCGGCCAAAGGGCCGAGCAGTCCCTTACGTTTTCGATATCGGCAACCATAACTTGGATCCACAGGGGGGAGAACCAAAACCTTGCGCTCGTTTGCAAGCCAAATTCCGCGATCGAGCTCACATCCCGGCGGCGCCGGCCCGTGCCCCGGAGCGCGTCCCGGAGAGCGGCCGGGATCTCCGATCGGCCTGGTTCGGACCGCCGAGCGCGGTCGCCTCGTGACCCAGGCTAGCGGGCGAAGCCATCCAACCGCATGCGGGCCCAGACGGTGGCCCCCAGGGCGCCCGCGTGGTCGCCCAGCTCGCTCGCCACGATGCGGGGCGGCTGGCCCGGACGCGGCATCGCGCGG